>JAISWY010000243.1 GCA_031270925.1 Candidatus Symbiothrix sp. | reverse complement strand
ACTCACCATGGAAGCACGTCATGTCGAGCGGAGTCGAGACATCTGTTGCATATTTGAAAAAAACATCGTATCTTTGTTTGTTCATTTAAATATGCAATATTATGGCACTTACTTTGGATTATACGAAGCGATACACTTACGCCGATTATCTCACTTGGGCGGATGATAAAATGCGTGAACTTTTCAACGGATTGGTTAAGTTGATGTCGCCTGCACCTGCGGTTATTCATCAACGCGCAAGTATTCGTTTGGGTAACGCCCTGTTCAAGGTCGTTAAACGAAATAAAGGCAAGTGCGAAGTTTTTTGCGCACCCTTTGATGTGCGTTTACCAAAAAATAACGAAACGGCCGATGATCAGATTTATACAGTAGTACAACCTGATATTTGCGTAATCTGCGATCTATCAAAATTAGATGAACGAGGCTGTCTTGGAGCGCCCGATATGATAATTGAAATACAATCGGTTTCAACGGCAAAATACGATTTAAACGATAAATTCAAAATCTACGAAGAAGCCGGCGTGCGCGAATATTGGGTGGTTTTCCCCTATGAAAAAGGCATTTTACAATTTATTTTACAAGATGATGGAAAATACGATCAAGGCGCAAAGTACGACATAGAAAAAATTCCCGTCCATATTTTCTATGGAGCGGAAATTGATTTGAATGACGTTTTTGAATAAATTAAAAAGCCCCTTTTCAGAGGCCTTTCAAAAATCAATAATTATGCTTCATCAGCTCAAAATATGCTTGTGGATGCAAGCAAGCCGGACAAGTCTGCGGCGCACTTGTTCCCGTATGAACATAACCGCAATTACGACATTGCCATTCGATTTCTTCTTCTTTCTTGAAAATTGTGCCGTCAACCAAATTGGCCAATAATTTACGGTAACGAATTTCGTGCTGCACTTCTACGCGGGCAATCATTTTGAAAGCTGTGGCGACTTGCGGAAAACCTTCCTCACGAGCGACTTCTTCAAATTCCTTGTAGAGAATTTCCCATTCTTCGTTTTCGCCTTCGGCAGCTGCCAAAAGATTTTGTTCGGTAGTGCCGATAATTCCGGCCGGATAACTTGCCGTGATTTCTACCATTCCGCCTTCCAAAAACTTGAAAAAACGTTTGGCATGTTCTTTTTCCTGTTCGGCCGTTTCGAGGAAAATTGCGGAAATTTGTTCGTAACCTTCTTTTTTAGCGACACTTGCAAAATAAGTGTAACGGCTTCTTGCTTGACTTTCGCCGGCAAACGCTTTCAAAAGATTTTGCTCGGTTTTTGTTCCTTTAATGCTTTTTTCGGACATAATTGAATTATTTAAAATGAAAATATTACTATCTTTTACGAAAGATGTTTGCAAAGGTAAACAAAAAGCAATAAAAAATGTTTACCTTTGCGCCGTTTTTTTTAGATAATGCAAAATGAGTTTGTTGAGTTCCAAAGTGAATCCGGATTTTAAACCGAAATTATTCGCTTCAATTAAGAATTATTCCAAAGAAAAATTCATGACCGATTTGATGGCTGGCGTCATCGTGGGAATTGTCGCTTTACCCTTGGCCATTGCTTTTGGTATCGCATCGGGTGTAAGTCCTGAAAAAGGATTGATTACTGCTATTATTGGCGGTTTTATCGTGTCGTTTTTGGGTGGAAGTTCGGTGCAGATTGGTGGGCCGACAGGCGCTTTTATCGTCATTGTTTATGGAATTATCCAACAATTCGGGTTGGAAGGTTTGGCCATTGCCACCGTTTTAGCCGGAATTATGCTGATTGGAATGGGTTTGATGCGTTTGGGGACGGTTATCAAATTTATTCCCTATCCGATTGTTGTCGGCTTTACAAGCGGTATCGCTTTGACTATTTTTACCACGCAAATCAAAGATTTATTCGGCTTAACGATGGGCAATGTTCCGGCCGATTTTATTTCCAAATGGATTGAATATGGAAAAGCCATCGGAACCATCCATTACAGTTCGCTGATTGTTAGCATTTTAAGTATTTTGATTATTGTTTATTCGCCGCGTTTCATCAAAAAAATTCCCGGTTCGCTTGTTGCTATTGTTGTGATGACCGTCGCTGTCTATTTATTAAAGGAATTTGCCGGATTAACGGGCATCGAAACCATTGGCGATCGTTTCCAAATCAATCCTTCGTTGCCGAAACCGACTACAATTCCCATCGCTTTGGAAAGTATCAATTTATTGTTACCCGCTGCGTTTACAATTGCGATGCTGGGCGCCATCGAATCCTTACTTTCGGCCACTGTTGCCGATGGTGTTACCAACGATCGACACAATTCCAATACCGAATTGATTGCGCAGGGTGCCGCGAACTTGGTTACTCCCATTTTTGGCGGTATTCCGGTAACGGGGGCGATTGCGCGAACGATGACCAATATTAATAACGGCGGCCGAACGCCGATTGCAGGAATTGTTCACGCTGTGGTTTTATTGCTGATATTGTTGTTTTTAGGTCCTTTGACTAAGCATATTCCGATGGCTTGTCTGGCCGGCGTTTTGGTTATCGTTTCGTATAATATGAGCGAATGGCGAACCTTCAAATCCTTATTGAAAAACCCAAAATCGGATGTGATTGTTTTATTAGTAACTTTCTTTCTTACAGTGATTTTCGATTTGACTATCGCTATCGAAATTGGTATTTTATTGGCTATGGTTTTGTTGGTTAAACGAATTTCGGAAACTTCGCATATTTCGGTCATCAAAGATGAATTGGATATGCAAACCGATGCGGAAAAAACGGCTGATAACGATAAATTAATTCTTCCGAAAAACGTGGAAGTATATGAAATCGACGGGCCGTTCTTCTTCGGAATCGCCAATAAATTCGAGGAAAGTATGAGGCAAGCCAACATTAAAAAGCCTAAAATCAGGATTATACGAATGCGGAAAGTCCCGTTTATGGATTCGACCGGATTGCACAATTTGGAAACTATGTACCGGATTTCGAGAAAAGAAAATGTACAATTGGTCTTGTCCGGCGTAACCGAAAAAGTGCGTGGTGTACTTGAAAAGTCGGGTTTTGCAGATAAAATCGGTCGTGAAAATATCTGTAATGATATTAATTTAGCATTGGAACGGGTAAAACAAATCGCATAATTTGTTCATTCAAAAGCCTTATGGATTGCCGGTTGAATCTTTAATTTCCTATCGTGTTTTTACGCGGATAATCGATCGTGTAATGCAATCCGCGGCTCTCT
This sequence comes from Candidatus Symbiothrix sp., assembly GCA_031270925.1. Classification (GTDB taxonomy): domain Bacteria; phylum Bacteroidota; class Bacteroidia; order Bacteroidales; family Azobacteroidaceae; genus Azobacteroides. The sequence continues at coordinate 11,086 of JAISWY010000243.1, read as the reverse complement.
TTCCGTTCCATCGCCTGTTTGATTACCAAATAGCCGACATTGATAATATTGCGTAATTCACAAATATCTTTCGATACAGTAGATCGGATAAATAGATTTTCGGTTTCTTTGTAAATGATTTCCAAGCGTTCCATTGCACGTTCCAAACGGAGATTAGAGCGGACAATACCTACATAATTGCTCATAATTGCGCCGACTTCCTTCGCACTTTGTGTAATTAAGATCATTTCTTCAGTTAGTGAAGTGCCTTTGTCATTCCATTCGGGAATATTTTCTTGGAAATTGTATTCTTTTATATGCGAAATCGAATGTTTGGCTGCGGCGTCTGCATATATAATTGCTTCGATTAATGAATTAGAAGCCAATCGGTTAGCTCCGTGCAATCCGGTACGCGAACATTCGCCGGCGGCATACAAGCGGTTAATCGTTGTACGGGAATCCAAATCGACTACAATCCCGCCGCAGAGATAATGTGCTGCGGGCGCTACCGGAATATACTCTTTCGTGATGTTGATTCCTTCGCTCAAACATTTTTCGTAAATAGTGGGATATTCCCGCTCTGTTTCTTTTGCATCTTTGTGTGTTATATCGAGATAGACAAAATCGCTTCCGCCGATTTTCATTTCGTTGTCGATGGCGCGGGCTACAATATCGCGCGGCGCCAGCGAACCGCGTTCATCGTATTTTTGCATAAATTCTTTTCCTTCGCGTGTGCGCAAAACACCGCCGTAGCCGCGCATGGCCTCAGTAATGAGAAACGATGGCCGTTCCATCGGGTTGTATAATGCAGTGGGATGAAACTGTACAAATTCCATGTCTTTGACCAAACCTTTGGCGCGGTAAACCATTGCGATTCCATCGCCGGTCGCTACAATCGGATTGGTTGTTGTTTGGTAGATATTGCCGATTCCACCAGTGCAAATCATGGTAACTTTCGAAAGAAAGGTGTGAATTTCGTTTGTTCGTTCGTTCAAGGCGTATGCACCGTAACATTCGATATTGGGCGTATCTTTGCTTATTTTTTCTCCCAAGTGGTGTTGTGTAAGTATCTCTATTGCAAAGTGATAATCGAATACATTAATATTTTTATGCCTTTTTATGGCATTGATTAAACTCTCTTGAATTTCCTGTCCGGTGTTGTCTTTGTGATGTAAAATGCGAAATTCGGAGTGGCCGCCTTCCTTATGAAGGTCGAAATCGCCTTTTTGGTTTTTGTCGAAATCGACGCCCCAGCGAATCAGTTCTTCGATTTGTTGCGGGGCTTCACGGACTACTTTTTCTACTACCGTTTTGTCGCAGATTCCGTCGCCGGCAACCAGTGTATCTTGTACATGTTTCTCGAAATCGTCCCACGGTAAAGTTACGGAAGCTATTCCACCTTGCGCGTAAAACGTGTTGGCTTCTTCGGGACTTGTTTTGGCAAGTAGCGCTACCCTACCCTTGTCGGCTACTTTCAGTGCGTAACTCATTCCGGCGATTCCGGAACCGATAACTAAAAAATCGAATTTATATACCATATCAGTTGTGATGTATGCGGGTGCAAAGGTACGATATTTTGGATATTATTCTACCGTTGAATAATTATTGATTATTTTATTGATGAAGATCTTGCTGATTAATAGCACAGGGCAACGTTCTGTTTTGCTGCATAACAATCATTAAAAAGAAAAGAATATGGAAGCAACTGTTGCTCATTTGCCATTCAATCCGGTTAGCTGCATTTGTTGAAAATGTTTTCGTTTATAAAGTGAGAAGCAGACTTGAATGACAAACTCTTTAATATATTGAAATCAATAGATTTTCCGAGAAAATATAAGTTCTTGATATAGAGTATTTTAAGAAATTAATTTTAACAAGCTGATGTTTACTGCGTAAAATTTTTTATTTTTGTGCAACGTTTTTATCTTTCTTTTCATCTTATTTAAAAATGGATTCGAAAATATCCGATCTGCAGGAGTTGATTTCGGGCTGCAAATCTCGAAATTCCATCGCTCGAAAGCTTTTGTATGAGCGATTTGCTCCTGCGATGTTGGGTATTTGTGTCCGTTACTTGGGAGATAAAGAAACCGCCCGGGATATACTGCATGAGGGATTTATCAAGGTTTTTACTAAGATAGATAGTTATTCCGGGGCGGGGTCTTTTGAAGGTTGGATGCGGAAAATTTTTGTTACTACGGCGCTCGAATATTTGCGTTCTGTTAAAAATTGGCGAATTAATTCGGTCGATTTATCGATGCTAAACGATGTTTGTGATAATTTTTCGATTGTAGAGCAGCTTTCGGCCGAAGAGATTTTAAAGTGTATCGATGAATTGCCGGTCGGGTTTAAAACCGTTTTCAACTTATATGCTATAGAAGGTTATTCACATGCCGAAATCGCGCAGATGCTGCACATCCAAGAAGCGTCGTCCCGTTCGCAGTTTGCACGTGCAAGGCAATTATTGCAATTGAAGATTCGGCAAAAAGATGTTAAATTTTTATGAAAAATATTAATAATATAGAAAAAAACAGGTTTGACGAGATTATTCGGAACAAATTGGCTGATTATTCGTTTCCCGTAGAGGAAGGCTCTTGGAACGAATTGAATAACCGTTTGCTAACCGAAGAGTTTCGTAAAAAACGTGCTTCGCGATTATGGATTGCAGGAATTTCGATAGCCGCGTCCGTCGCTTTGGTATGGTTTTTGTACCCGCTCTTGGAAAACGAAAATAATATATACAATGAATCACACAAACAATTATCCCGTAATGAAGAAAAACTTCCGGAGAATGTATCTCCGGAATTGGGTTTACAATTTGATTGTATTCCAAGTAAAACGCATTCGTCGGTTCGCACCCATCAACAATTTGAAGATGAGAATGATGCCGGATGTGCGCTTGCTGGTCGGTTTGATTTAATTCCGACTTGTGTTAAGTCTATTTATGTAGAGCCTGTTAAAGTTATCCATCCGCGACGAAAGCGTTCGTTGATTGCTTCGGCGGTAGATTTTCCTTTACGTGAAGAAACAATTCGAGCAAAAAATTCGAGCCTGGGTTTACATTTCAGTTCCGGTCGTCTTTTGGCTCAAAATCCCAATTCCGCTTCTTCAACTTCTTATCTTCGTTCGACCTTGATTTCACAAAATGCGCCTTCTTTTTTGAAAGGCGAGCTGCTTACTCCCAACGATTTTAATCGAAAAATTCATCGACCACCCTTTTCGCTCGGTTTGAGTTTTCGTAAAAATTTTAATTCTGTTTTTTCTTTAGAGAGCGGTTTGGTTTACACCTATTTATCGTCGGTTTTTGAAAATTCTTATCCGAGGCAAGAGGCTTCTTTGGATTTGCATTATTTAGGTGTTCCGCTCAATTTGATTGTCAATCTCTATGGAAATCGTTATTCGCGATGGAATATTTATTTTTCACTGGGCGGAACGATTGAAAAAGGATTGTTTTCGCAATATGCTCAGCGTACCTACAGTGAATTTAATGTTACTAATGCTCATTCAAACGAGAAAATTAAAGGTTTTCAAACATCTTTACAATCGGCTTTGGGTTTGGACTTTAAGTTTATGAAAAATTACAGCGTTTTTTTGGAGCCTGAAATAAAATATTATATTGCTAATAATCAGCCGTTTAATATTCGCACCGAACATCCTTTGACTTTTGGTTTGAATGTAGGCTTACGGTACAATTGGTAAATTTTTGAATCATGAAGAAAATATTTTTTATTACGTCCTTTTCCGTGTTTTTCTTTTCATCTTGCGATTTTGATGCTTCGCGGGCGGTGTTTTATCAAATTAATGAACCGGTTGTGATGTCGGCAAGCGAGTTTCGTAATTCGGTGCAAACGACCGGCGCGAAAAAAATTACTACTTTCGGGAAAATGTGTTTTTACAATGGTTATCTCTATCTATCCGATCCGGGAAAAGGAATTCATGTGATTAACAACACCAATCCTGCGCGACCGGAAATTAAATCCTATATCGAATTGCAAGGCAATGCCGATTTATGCATTTACAATAATCGCTTGTATGCCGATGCTTGGGTTGATGTGGTTTGGTTTGATTTGTCGAATCCGGCGAATCCAAATTTGGAAGGTCGCTTGTCGAATGCTTTTCCGGAAGTTTTGCCTGATATACAGAATCTATTTCCATACGATTACGAGTTGGTTTCGATTGCACAGCAAAAAGGCAGCATTGTTGTTGGCTGGGAATTGAAAACACGCGAACGACAAGAATCTTATTTCGTAACAGATGACGTTGGTATTATGTCGCCTACTTTTTCAACTGGAAGCGGGATTAATGGCTCGATGTCGCGTTTCGGCTTGGTTGATAATTATCTTTATGCGGTAATTAATTCCGGAATGCACATCTTTAATTTATCGGGGCAAACGCCGATGAGACAAAGTGATAAGATCTATATTTTCGATGTGGAAACAATTTTTCCCTATAAAAACAATTTGTTTTTGGGGACACCTTATGGAATGTTGATTTATTCCTTAGAAGATCCGTTGAAACCTCAATTTGCCTCGCAAATTTCGCATTTATATGGTTGTGATCCGGTAGTTGTTTCGGACGATTTGGCGTATGTAACTGTTCGTTCGGGGAATTTTTGCGGACAAACAGACGATAAATTGATTGTGATCGACGTAAGTGATATTCAAAATCCACAAGAATTGGTTTCTTATTCGATGACCAATCCCAAAGGACTTGGAATTGCTAACGACTTGCTCTTCCTTTGCGATGATGGCTTGAAAGTTTTTAAGTTGAGTGCGCCGCAGACTTTGATGTCTAATAAAATCGCCCATTTCTCCGGCATAGATGGATACGATGTTATCCCGTTTAATTCCACTTTGATGATGATTTCGGATAAAGGCTTATATCAGTATAATTATTCTGACAACAAAGTTTCGTTTTTGAGTTCTATTCCTGTTGAGGTTTAGAGTGTTCTCATCATGGAGGGCTTAGACTGCCATCCTCTGAAACTGTTTATTATTATTTTTTGACGACTTTTAGGCGATCCCGTGTCAAGCACGGGATGTCGCGGCATTACTACTAAACGGCGTATTTAATAATCGCTTCTACTTCAATATCCGGATCAAACAATTTGCGTCCATTCAATTCTTCCAATTCAATCAAAAAGTTTACATAAATCTTTTTTGGATTGAATTTTTTAATGAGTTGTACTGCCGCTAACATCGTTCCTCCGGTTGCCAATAAGTCATCGTGTAAAACAACTATGTCGTTTTCATTGATGGCATCGCGATGAATTTGAATCGTATCGCTACCATACTCTTTCATATAACTGATTTCGTAGGTTTCTGCGGGTAATTTTCCCGGCTTGCGAATAGGCACAAATCCCGCATTCAAATCGCGTGCTAACATTGGCCCCATGATAAATCCGCGCGATTCGATGCCTACTACTTTGCTTACGCCTTTGTCTTTGTACATTTCCACCAAGCCTTCGGAAAGCTCATCGAGTATTTTCGGATCAATAAACAAGGTTGTTACATCCTTGAATTGGATTCCCGGAATCGGAAAATCCGGTACATTACGCACTGAATCTCTTAATTTTTCGACATTCATGTTTTTAATATTAAAAATTATTTCTATTTTATTTTTGTTCCACGTGGAACAAATTTTTCTGTCATTTTTTATTTCTGTTTTGTTCCACGTGGAACATTTTCACCTCCCCATTAAAACTAATAATACATTGATGTCGTTTGGCGAAACACCCGGAATGCGACTTGCTTGTGCAATGGTTTCGGGCTTAATTTTCGTCAGTTTTTGTTTCGCTTCGGTGGATAACGATTGCAACGAATAGTAATCGATGTCGGCACGAAGTTTTACATTTTCCAGACGACTGATTTTTTCTGCGATGATTTTTTCGCGCTCAATATAGCCTTCATATTTGATGCGAATTTCTGCCGCTTCAACGATTTCTTCTTTGCGGTTGGGGATTTTATCCAATTCTTCTCGAAATGCAGGGATGAAATCGGCTATTTTTTCAATATTCAATTGCGGACGAAGAATTAAATCAATCAATTTTACACCGTGTCGCAAAGGCCTTGTACCTAATGCTTCCAAAATGGAATTAACAGACTCCGGCTTGATGGAATGATTGCGAGTGAAATCAATGATTCGTTTGATGGATCTTTTCTTTTCTGTGAGCAATTGATAACGATGGTTGTCAGCCAAGCCCAATTGATGTGATTTTTCGGTCAGCCGCATATCAGCATCATCTTGCCGAAGAAGAATGCGATATTCGGCGCGAGAAGTAAACATCCGATAAGGCTCATCCACACCTTTCGTAACCAAATCGTCGATTAAAACGCCGATATACGCTTCGTTTCTCCCTAAAACAAACGGATTGCCGCCGTGAACATTGATGTGTGCGTTGATGCCGGCTATCAATCCTTGTGCCCCTGCTTCTTCGTATCCGGTGGTGCCGTTGATTTGTCCCGCGAAAAAGAGGTTGTGGATGCGCTTGGTTTCCAATGATGAATGTAATTGCGTGGGTGAAAAAAAATCATATTCGATGGCGTATCCCGGCCGATAAATTCGGACGTTTTTTAATGCCGGAATTTTTTTCAGCGCTTCCAATTGGATATGTAAAGGAAGTGAAGAAGAAAATCCGTTCAAATAATATTCTCGCGTGTTTTCGCCTTCGGGTTCCAAGAATAATTGGTGCTGTGTTTTGTTGGCGAAAGTAACGATTTTTGTTTCGATACTCGGACAATAGCGCGGGCCGATACTCTTGATTTGCCCGTTGAAAAGGGGACTTTCCGGCAATCCATTCCGAAGAATCGCATGACATTCTTCATTGGTATATAATGTCCAACAACTTAATTGTTTCAATGGTCGTGGAGTGAAATTTAAATATGAGAATTTGTGAAAATCCGATTCGCCTTTTTGTTCTTCCGTGAGCGAAAAATCGATGCTTTTGCCATCAATGCGCACGGGTGTTCCGGTTTTCATCCGTTCGGCTTCAAAGCCTAAATCGACCAATTGATCGGTAATTCCGAACGAAGCCGGCTCCGAAATGCGGCCGCCCGAAAGTTGTGTTTTGCCGATATGAAGCAATCCATTTAAAAAAGTGCCGACGGTCAGAATAACAGCTTTGGCGCGAAACTCAACACCCAAAGCTGTTTTTACACCAATAACAGAATTATCTTGAATCAATAATTGCGTAACCGTATCTTGCCAAATCGCCAAATTGTCGATGGAATCGAGTGTTTCTCGCCATTTCCCGATAAATTGCCCTCGATCGCTTTGTGATCGAGGACTCCACATTGCCGGACCTTTCGAGCGGTTCAACATCCGGAATTGAATTGCCGTTTGATCGGTAATAATTCCCATTTGTCCGCCCAAAGCGTCGATTTCGCGAACAATCTGTCCTTTGGCGATTCCTCCGACGGCCGGATTACAACTCATCTGCCCGATTTTGTTCATATCCATCGTAATCAACAAGGTTTGCGAACCCAAATTGCTGGCGGCGGCGGCGGCATCACAACCGGCGTGGCCTGCGCCCACAACAATGATGTCGTAATGAAATGTCATTTGCCGGTAAGTGAGTTTTGAATGGATGAGTAAGCGAGAAGAGCGGCGTTTTCCCTGTTGCGCATGGCTTTTTCATCTTTGAGTGTTTTGTCTTGAAAGCCGCAAAGATGTAAGATGCCGTGGATCATCACGCGGTGCAATTCCTCGATGAAATCGGTATTATATTGTTGCGAATTGGATTTGACGGTATCCAACGAAATGAATAAATCGCCGGAAATCGTATCTTCTTCCGAATAATCGAATGTTATGATGTCGGTGTAGTAATCGTGTTTCAAATATTCCCGATTAATTCGGAGAATTTCTTCATCGGAACAAAAAATATATGCAATCTCCCCTACCCTTTTGTTATATTGAAAAGCCGTGTTTTTTACCCAATTGTTAATCGCTCTGCGCGGTAATTTGGGAATTTTTGTCTCTATTTGATCGTATCGTATAGGCATAATGATCAATGCAGGAACGCATCGTTTGCGGGTATCCTTTTTAAATCTTTTCCTTTCATGTTCATATATTTATTTCTAAGAACGGGCAAAGTTAATTAAAAAACAGATAACAAACAAAAATCGCTGTTAAAACGCCTGCCAATCCGAGCGAAATTTCGAAGCCGTTTTTTTGGCGGTGGAAAATGTGACGTTCTTCATTTTTGAAAAATATTCCTAAATAATAAATTTTGGCATGTAAAGTGTGTATTATTCATCAAGATAATGTACTTTTGCAAAAAATTTTTTATATGGAGAATCTCTTTTCTTGGCTGGCAACGAACTGGATCGAAGTATTCGGCGTTGTTTTCATGCTTTTGTTCCTCTATCTGGAAATCATGCAGAAATGGACAATGTGGGTGTTGGGCGTTATTAGCGGTGTTTTTTACATGTACATCAATTTCGCCAACGGTTTATACGCTTTGGCCGGCTTGATGACTTATAACGTCATTTGCTCGTTCTACGGGATTTATTGCTGGAAATTTGCTAAAACTAAAACTAACCAAAATTTGCCGGTTTGCTTTGTCGATACCCGACAGGCTTTAGCGCTTACGCTCATCGGCATTGTGCTTTTTGAAGTGCTGGCATTTATTTTCATGTTTTTCAACGGAAATCCGTTTGTGAGTGCAGGTAGTATTTTTACTTTTACGCTCGACATTCAAATAACCACACTGAGTATCATTGCTTTGTGGATGGCCGCCAAAAAAATGGTCGAATCGTGGTTTTTGTGGCTGGTAGTCGATCCATTTAACGTATGGTTGTATCTTTATAAGGAAATGTATCCAAGTGCGATTTTGTACGCCATTTATACCGTTGCGGCCGTGATTGGCTATCTTCAATGGCGAAAATCGGCTCTACAAGCACAACAAACATGATTCCGCTGATTCAATGTTTCAAAACGGTTATTTTGGCCGACGGTGATTTTCCTGTGCACCGGCATCCATTGGTTTGTCTGCAACAGGCCGAACGGATTATTTGCTGCGACGGCGCCGCTGAAAAATTGTTGCAGGCGGGAATAAAGCCGGCATATATTGTCGGCGATATGGATAGTCTTTCGGAAGAGTTGAAGCATCGGTTTGAATCGCTGCTTTACCGGATTCCCGAACAGGAAACCAACGACTTGACTAAATCGGTGCATTTTTGTCTGAATCATGGATGGAACGAAATCACAGTCTTAGGAGCGACCGGCAATCGCGAAGACCATACATTGGGAAATCTTTCGTTGCTGGCCGATTACGCCGAAAATGCTTCGGTGCAAATGCTGACCGATTACGGCGTTTTTACTGCACACTTCGCTTCGGAATCGTATCAAAGTTTTTCCGGACAACAAGTTTCGATTTTTTCGCTGACTCCCGAAACGCGATTTACCACCGAAAATTTGCTTTATCCCTTGAATAACAGAGTTTTAACAAGCTGGTGGCAAGGTAGTTTGAACGAATCTGTGGCCAATTGTTTCTCAATTCGAATAGATGACGGCCGGATATTAGTATTTCGGGAATATGATTATTGAGTTTTTGCAGCCATGATTGTAGCCGTGTTATCAATTCTTGGTTTTGGAATTTTTGGGAGTCACCTACAAACCCTGTGTTTAGTAGAGTCGACAGACCGCAGGTCTGAATAAGAATAACCCCCAATGAAGCGAAGCGATTGGGGGGGTGCGAGAAAAACATCAGACCACCTCAACTCGCAGGGTTGAATATCCGAAATAAATCACTATCTTAGCCCGATTAATCAACTTGTTAATAGATATATTCAACCCACTTCGGGGTTGAGTGGAGAGTGGTTATTTCTGTCTCCCCCAATCGCTTCGCTTCATTGGGGGTTATTAACATTCAGACCTGCGGTCTGTCGCTTCTGCTAAACACAGGGTTTTGCAACTGAGCCATTATTATCCCCGTACTTACAACAATAGCACCTCAAAAAAAGAATTAACCCCAAAATCACAAATTTGTTTTTCCCAAAAAAATCCCCTAACTTTGGCGATTCATCAAATAATAAAACACAATCAAATGCAAAATCCAAAATCCATGCGAGTGTTTTTTCACTCCTTAGAAAATGAGAAGTTGACAGCCAAAACACCTGATAATCAATTGCTTGATTTCAGTTGCACCGAAGTTCAAACACGCGAATTAGCCGATTTATCTTTTGCTTTACGCGAAGGAGGCGTTCTTAATCTTTTGAATATCAACGGTTCGGAATTTGAATTTTTGATTTTCGAACCGGATTACCTGATAGATATTAGTTCCTTGGCCGAATGTTTTAAGCCTTACGGCGCTCATCCTTTGAATTACAGTCTATCCCGGATGCGAAACAGGACGATAACAGCGCCGATTCTCTTGGGAAATATCGCTAATTTTTTCATCGATGAATTTGTAAATGAAGACATTACACAACCTGTAGAATTTGTTTCGACCATGAAAAAACTGTTTCGGACGGCAGCGTTTGAATGTACGGCTTGCGAAGACTTGAAAAACCCAAAGCAGGAACAGGAATTTTTTCGGAATTGCTACACGCATTTCAAAAATATCCGTTACGCCGTGCAACATTTTTTCCCGAAAGCAGACATCGACAAAGACAAAATCGTACTCGAACCATCGTTCATTTCCAACGTCTTAGGTCTGCAAGGCCGCTTGGATATTATGTTGTGCGATTTTACTAAATTCATCGAATTGAAATCGGGTAAGGCGGTCGAAGATTTTCGTTCGGGCGGCACGTTTATCCATTCGGCTGAAAATCATTATATGCAGATGATTTTGTATCTGGTCGTGCTGGAATTTAATTTGAATTTGCCGTCGGATGCAGTCGATTCCTATCTTTTGTACTCTAAATATCCGCTTTTAAGCAAGGAAAAACATTCGCGCACGCAACTACAAAAGGCTTTAATGTTGCGAAATCAAATTGTCGCCCGCGAATTTATCTTGCATCAACAGAACGATATAGCAACGGCCGACGCCTTATTGAGCGGAATCTCTTCCGAACAGTTAAACTCGGCGCAACTGACCGGAAAATTTTTCGACAATTATTTGGCGCCTTCCATCGACCAATTTCCCCAAGCATTTTCAGCGCTAAACGAG
>JAISWY010000220.1 GCA_031270925.1 Candidatus Symbiothrix sp. | reverse complement strand
CCTTTCCAACGCTTTTTGGAATCGGGTTTGGGAATGAAATTCAACGACAAATCCAAGCGGTCGTAATTCGGCTTGCGGTATTCATTTCGTCCCGAATAAATCGGAAAATATTCGTCGCCAATGGCAAACCGTCCTGTGGGATAAGTCGTTGGCGTACCGGTTGCAAACACCCAAACGGCCGAAAAATTCCATTTCTTCGAAAAATTGTAAGTAGCCACGATGTTCACGGCATGCGTTTTATCGAAAGGCGCCAAATAGGTTTTTCCCTTATTCACTTCGGGAATGGTACGCTCGGAGCGTGAAAGCGTGTAATTGAAAAAACCGGTCAGCCGTCCCGTATTTTTCCGGAACATCAATTCGATGCCGTAAGCCTTGCCCGTTCCCGTGCGGATTTCTTCTTCCAGATGCGGATTCATCAGTAAATCGGAATGTTCGCGGAAATCAATCACATTCTTCAAATCCTTATAATACAGTTCGATAGACATTTCGTATTTATTCTCCTCGAAATTCTGAAAATAACCCGTCGAAAACAAATCGGCCTGCTGCGGCTTGACTTCAGGATTGGCCGAAAACCAAATATCCAAAGGCGACGACGAAGCCGAATTGCTCGCCAACTGCAAATATTGCACATTATGCGAATAATTCGCCTTGATGGAAGATTGATTCGTAAGCTTGTAAACCGCGCCGAAACCCGGCTCCCAACCGGTATAAACGTGATGCACCGGTTCAAGATTCTGAAACGCCGAAAACCGAAGCCCGTACTGCAACGTCCATTTATCCGACAATTTCTGTTCGTTGGAAACATAAACGCCATATTCCAACGCGCGACTTTGCGGCATCGTAATCGTAGTATCGCTTTGGAAAACGCCGCCCACCGCAATTTTCCCCTGATTAAAGGTGTGATGAGTCGCCGAAGCGCCGTAACTTATTTTCCATAAATCGTTGAGTGGCAAGCGGAAATCGGCGCGAAACATCCCGTCGCGGATGCCCGACCGCCAATCGACTTTCGTCGCTTCCAAGCTTGAACCCAATTGATAATTGTAATCGCTGAAATGTCCGCTGAACTTGCCGAAATGCTTTTCCGAAAAAACATGGCTCCACGTGAGCGAAGCGGCCGTATTGCCGTATTTGAAACTGCCGATGGTTACGCCCATATTGTCCAGACCGTTGTAAATGCTTAAATCAATCTTGTCCTTGCTCGAAAAGCGATGACTGAGTTTGCCGTTCAAATCGTAGAAATATAAGGTAGCTTCGCGCAAATCTTTATCCGAAGCGAAAATAAGGAACAAATCGGCGTATGTGCGACGGGCGGCGGCCACCCAAGTTGTTCGTTCTCCAATCGGTCCTTCGGCCATCAAGCGGCTCGAAATCAACCCGATACCACCTGTTCCCTGTATTTTTTCGGGCGCATGGTCAATCATATTCACTTCCAAGAGCGACGACAAACGCCCGCCGTGCCGGAACGGAAAATTACCTTTGTATAATTCGATGTCGCTAATCACATCATTATTAAATGCCGAAAAAAATCCCATTTGATGAATCGGGTTGTAAATCGTGGTGTTGTCCAAAACAATCAGATTTTGGTCGGGCGAGCCGCCGCGCACACTGAATCCCGTACTTGTTTCGGAAATCGACTGAACGCCCGGCAGCAGTTGCAGGCTTTTCAGAATATCCACTTCGCCCATCATCGCCGGCAGAAGGCGGATTTCGGCAATGCTCAATTTTTCCATCCCCATCGTGGGATTCGTAACATTTTCATCTTTTCGACGCGAAACAACGAGCACTTCTTCCAATTCCACGCGCCGTCTGTCGTTGTCGGGGATCGAATCGACACGGTTTTCAGCCGAAAGCGACGAAATACCGCACAATAATATTAACTGGGAAATTATGATTTGCTTCATATTCTTGACAAACAAAGACCGAATACAACCGAACTGCTTTTTAATGTTGTAATTCTTGTCAAACACCGGCTTCACATTCATGTCCTTTACAATGGTCGAAAATCGAGACTGCAAAATGGGAATATACAAGTCCTGAGACGAGTAAACATCAATCTGAGGGTTTTCCTCAATGAGTTTAAATAAACGCAACCTTGACGACGTAGACCACAATGAAAGGTCACCTATCACACATGGAAAGAATACACCTGTTGATATGAATTTAAGCAAGTCCTCATCCGACATAGGGATGAAGGACTTCGGGGACTTGTGTATGTAGAGTGTTGCCATAAGTTACCTTTTGTCTCCTTCATAACCCTGACCTATCTCCCAATGGTGGTCTATGGATATGTAACTATTCGCATCTGACAAATCAAACTCCTCCTTAATCAGCTGTTCCGCTTCCGGATAGTCTTTAATCCACGAACCAACCTTGATAACAAACCCGTCCCCTTCTTTAAAAACCCGACCTCTCGGGACATCAACGTAAGAACCTGACCAAACACCCAAAGGTAAACCCTTACCCCTTAGCCTATTGCTCTCCTTAGCCCATACCTGATAATGTAGTACCCGTGTAGTTGCATGCAGAATATCCGAAGCAAACTCAGACCGAACCCCAAAGAGCTCCTGCCTGACTGGGTCATACCAAAAAATCCCCACCTTTGGGTCTTCCTGAGAATCAAGGAATTTATCCATGATGTCAAGGCAATCCTGATTTGTTAGCTTTTTAACGTCCATTGTATTTAATCTTTCTTTGCACCCTAATGTAACATCAATAATAAATGCTTTACAAGCCCAACACCTTGTGCAATAACTGCTCCGCTGTGAGACCACGACCAAACCGACACAACTAATGCCTTAAAATGAGCAGCAAAGGTAGTTATTTCTTTTGATTTACCATAAAAATGAAACTTTTGGTTAATTCTTTTTTTGAGGTGCTATTGGCTTTTTCAATGTATTTAACAAGTCCGCAGGACTTGCCTGTGAATAACCCCCAGATTTATCTGGGGGGTGTGATACGCCTCCTTTCACCG
>JAISWY010000207.1 GCA_031270925.1 Candidatus Symbiothrix sp. | reverse complement strand
TCTTTCCAATTGGTAATTTTTCCGGTAAAAATGCCTTCCAATTGTTCGCGGCTAAGGTTTGTTACCTTGTTTTCGGGATGAACAATAATGGCCAAAGCGTCGTAAGCGATGATGACTTCTTTCACGGCTTTACCGGCTTCCTGTAGTTTTTGCCGCTCGTCGAATTTAATTTTGCGCGACGATTGGGCAATATCGGTCGTTCCTTCCAGCAAGGCTGCAAGTCCCACACCGCTACCGCCTCCGGTTACGACCAGCGTTTCTGCCGGATTTTTCTTCAGATAATTTTCCGCTTCTTTTTGCGATAAAGGCAAAACGGTGTCCGAACCTTTGATTTTTTGCGCTTGCAAGGCGTTAAAACTTGTGAAAAGAATCGCAATTGATAAAAGAACCTGTTTCATGATTTTTATTTTTTTAACTTTATATGATACAAAGATAAATGTTGCGTATGACGATTTTTTGAAAATGATGTAAAGAAACGATGACGAATTAAAATTTATATTGCAGACGTAATGTGAAAGTATTGTCTTTCAGATCGTTTTGACGATCGCTTAGATTGGCCGTTGTTTCGTTGGAATTGATTTCGTAAAATGCTTGCAGGCGAAGCGCGTTGTCGATTTTCCAAAGTGCGCCGAATCCGAATGTGCGATAGGACAAATCGGCTTTTGTGCTGTTGTTGAGGCCGATAGCATCGCCGGCAAGTTTCGTGTTCGGATCGTAGTAATCGTATTTTACAACGGCTGAAAACGGTAATTCACCCAAGTCTTGAATCAAAATGACATAAGCACCGCTAAAGTTGCGCAAGAAATCGTAGCCCGTCGGCAAAACCGATGCGTTGGGACTTTTGCTGCTTTCGGCTGTCCCCGGTTGTTGTCCGAACAGATATTCGGCGCGGATTTGCGTGCTTCCCGTCAGCGAGTTGATCAGCGAAAATTGTGCGTCGAGACCGGCATATTCCCGTTTGGCGAATCGATTCGACGCTTGATGCACGCCGCCGTTGTAATACGATACACCACCGCCGAAAGCAATATGGTCTTCGACCGATTTATTGACGGAAAGATGGCCGATAAAATCTTTGCGGTGGTCGGTTTCCTGTTTGATGCCGTTGCCGGCGAATAATCCGGCTTCGAGTTTCAAGATGCTCCATGACGATGTTTTGGGCGCTTGCAAGACTAACATCACGCCTAAATCGCGTTCTTCGGGAAAAAGCGTTTGGAAAATGGTGGAACGTTCGGGCGATTCGCGCCGCGAAGAAGAATAGCCGATTTCGTTTCCGAACGGACGGTCGAACACGCCGGCTCGTACTTGCAAACTGTTCATCCAAGGGTCTTTAATGTTCAAATAAGCATCTTTTAAACCCAAGCCTTTTTCCGTAAGGTCGATTTGAAAAACACCGGATGCGATGCCTTCCGTCGCCGAGAGTTTGATACGGCCCCGACGAATCCCGATCCGGTCGAACGATTCGCCGGTGTTTTCATTGGCATTACCTACTTTCAACGAGGCTTTCTCTTCGCCATATTGATACTGTGATTGAATATAACCCGAAAATTTCACTTGCGGCTGTGCAAATAACACAACCGACACAAAAAGGCATAACGCCATCATGTTCGTTTTTCTCATCTTGATAATTTTTTTTGACGGCGTAAAAGTACACACTGTGTTTGACGACGGTTTGTAAATTGTATGACAAAAATATGACATGGAAGCGCGAAACTTGGACTTGTGTTAATCACTTCCGAAAATAATCGCTCAACAAAGGATAAATAGTTGGCACAATGGATTTTACAGGTTGATAAAGCGCCGATTTTTCCTGCATCTCCTTGGAAATCAACAGCGAATTATAATCAAAAGAAGCTAAAATATTCATGAAAATACTGAGCGAAACCGCCCAAACAAACAAACCGAATACGCCGCCCAAGAGGAGGTTCAAGGGTTTAGCCGGCGTTTTTTTGATGGCAAAACTGACTAATTTGCCCAATAACGCGATGAGCAAAATAATCGATGTAAAAGCCAAAAGATAACAGATGCCGCTGAGGATGGGCTGCGAAAATCCGTTGCCCGTAACGTGCTGAATTAGAAACAATCGCACTGGAACAGCTATCTGTCCCGCAAAGAAAATAGCAGCTGCTAAGGCGATGAAAGAGAACAATTGCTCTACAAAGCCTTTCCACATCCCGATAATCAATCCGGCAAGCAGACAAATTCCAATGACTATATCTAACATACTAGTTTAGAATTGAGAATTTAGAATTGAGAATTGAGAATTGAAAGTTGAGAATTGAAAGTTGAGAATGAGTTTTAACTCTCAATTCTCAATTCTCAATTCTCAATTCTCATTTTATAAAGTTTGTTTGACTTCGATTTCCTCAAACGCTTCGACAATATCGCCAATCTTAATATCGTTGAAATTTTGAATGTTCAAGCCACATTCGTAACCTTGCGATACTTCTTTCACATCGTCTTTGAAACGTTTCAACGAGCCGTGTTCGCCGGTGTAAATCACGATACCGTCGCGAATCAAGCGGATCTTGTTGCCGCGTTTGATTTTGCCTTCCTTGACCATACAACCGGCCACCGTTCCGACTTTCGTAATTTTGAACACTTCGCGTATTTCGACATTCGCTGTAATTTCTTCCTTGATGGTGGGCGAAAGCATTCCTTCCATTGCCGCTTTCACTTCTTCGATCGCATCGTAAATGATGGAATACAAGCGAATATCAACACCTTCTTTTTCGGCCAATTTCCGCGCCGATTGCGATGGACGGACTTGGAATCCGACAATAATCGCATCCGAAGCGGCTGCCAAAATGACGTCCGATTCCGAAATTTGCCCCACACCTTTGTGGATGACATTTACTTGGATTTGCTCGGTTGATAAGCGAATCAACGAGTCGGACAAGGCTTCTACCGAGCCGTCCACATCGCCTTTCACAATCACATTCAATTCTTGGAAATTGCCGATGGCCAAACGACGGCCAATGTCGGTCAATGTGATACGTTTTTGTGTGCGCAGACCTTGTTCTCGCTGTAATTGCTCGCGTTTAGTGGCAATTTCGCGCGCTTCCTGTTCGGTTTCCATTACGTGAATGGTGTCGCCGGCTGTGGGAGCGCCGTCTAAGCCGAGAATCAAAACGGGTTCCGCAGGGCCAGCCTCGGTAATGCGTTGGTTCCGTTCGTTGAACATGGCTTTTACGCGGCCGAAATGTGTTCCCGCCAAAACGATGTCGCCCATTTTGAGCGTTCCGTTTTGTATCAGCATGGTTACCACATAGCCGCGACCCTTATCTAATGACGATTCGATAACCGAACCGACAGCCCGCCGTTTGGGATTCGCTTTCAAATCCAATAATTCGGCTTCAAGCACTATTTTTTCCAGCAATTCGGGAACACCGATGCCTTGTTTAGCCGAAATATCCTGCGACTGGTATTTTCCACCCCAATCTTCGACCAAGTAATTCATACCGGCCAAGGCTTCTTTTATCTTTTCGGGATTGGCGCCCGGCTTGTCGATTTTGTTAATCGCAAAAACCATCGGCACATTGGCGGCCGAAGCGTTGTTGATGGCTTCGACGGTTTGCGGCATTCTATTGTCGTCGGAGTCAACGATGATAATGGCAATATCGGTTACGCTGGCTCCGCGGGCGCGCATGGCGGTAAAAGCTTCGTGTCCCGGCGTGTCGAGGAAAGTGATTTTCCGTCCGTCGGCCAATTCCACGTTGTAGGCGCCGATGTGTTGTGTAATTCCTCCGGCTTCCCCGGCAATCACGTTGGTGTTGCGGATGTTGTCGAGCAGCGAAGTTTTCCCGTGATCGACGTGTCCCATGACCGTTACAATCGGCGGACGGGCCTGCAAATCGTCGGGATTATCTTCTTCTTCCGTGATGGCTTCCACCACTTCGGCGCTCACATATTCGGTTTTAAATCCAAATTCTTCGGCTACGATATTGATGGTTTCGGCATCCAAACGCTGGTTGATCGACACCATCATTCCAATTGCCATACAAGTGGAAATGACCTGAACCACAGGCACATTCATCATATTGGCTAAATCGTTGGCGGTTACGAACTCGGTAATTTTAATTAGCTTGTTGCCTTGTTCATCGGCAGCCCATTGTGCGCTTTGCCGTTGCGAAGCATTTTGCTTTTTGAGTTTTTTGTAATCGGCCGTCTTTTTCTTGCCTTTGTTGGTCAGCTGCGCCAACGTTTCCTTGACTTGTTTTTGGACATCTTCTTCGTTGATTTTGTTTTTCGCCGTTGCCGGTTTACGCAATTTCAACGATTGGTTGTTCGGCCGGTTCTGATTATTGTTGTTGTTATTTTTAACTGCTGCAATCGTGTTACCGCTTGTAATATCAATGCGTTCTTTGTCGATGCGTTTCCGTTTTTCGCGTTTTTCGGAATGAATATCGCTTTTTTTCGCGTTTGCATTTTGAGCATTGGCATTTTGCGCATTCGCATTTGTCTGAGGCTTTTGGGTAGCGGCAGCGGCAGCGGCTTTTTTCTGTTGTGCGGCCACCGCTTGTTGGCGTTCCTTTTCAGCGCGCTCGCGTTTGCGGGCTTCTTTCGTTTTTTTCTTCGGACGGGTTGAAAGGTTCATGCTCGCCAAATCGATGCTGCCGAGTACTTTTGGCCTTTCGATGGTGGGCGTTTTCGAATAGCGAAACACTTCTTCCGAAGGCGCGGTTGTCGCTTCCGGTTCTGTGAGCGCCGCTTTTTCTTCCGGTTTCGATTCCTCTTCTTCGGAATTTTCGTCCGTTTCATTTTCCCTTGCTTCGTCGTCGTCTTCTTCGTCTTCGATTGAATCGTCTATTTCCGATTGAATCGGTTCAACCACTTGGATTTCAACTTCTTTTGGTGTTTCAATTTCCACTTGGGGAAGCGTTTCCGGCTCCGGTTCGACGACCGGTTCAACTACAACAACCGGTTTTTCTTCTATTTTCTCTTCCTCAACCGGAACTTTGGGCGCTGGTTTTTTATTCAAATTAGCCAAATCCAATTTTCCCAATATATGGACTTTAAGTTTGTTTTCTTTCGGTACTTCGGTCTTGATTTCTTCCAACTGTTTCTTTTCGTAACCTTCGACCGCCACCGATTCTTTTTTCTCCTTCTGATGGCGTTCCTGACTCATCTTGGCCGCTTCCAATTTCAGAGCGTAATCTTTATCAAATTCTTTCGCCAAGAGTTCATATTCCTCATCACTGATTTTGGCGTTCGTATCTTTTTCGACCGAAAAGCCTTTCTTTTGCAGAAATTCTACCGCAGTAGCGATTCCTACATTCAATTCTCGTAATACTTTATTTATTCTTATAGACATACAATCGTTTTAGATGGATTCTTCTTCTTCAAACTCCGCTTTTAAGATAGCCAGTATTTCATCTACCGTATCTTCTTCCAAGTCAGCCTTGTCGATGAGGTCTTCGCGTTTCATGGCGAGTACGTTTTTCGCGGTGTAGCAACCGATTTTCTTCAAGGCGTCGAGTACCCATTCTTCGATTTCGTCTGCAAATTCTTCCAAATAAATATCTTCGCCGTCGATGTCCACGTCGCGGAATACGTCGATGGTGTATTCGGTCAGCATGCTTGCCAGTTTGATGTTCAAGCCGCCTTTCCCGATGGCCAGGGACACTTCTTCGGGACGGAGATAAACTTCGGCTTTCTTTTCTTCGTCGTGCAGTTTGATGGAAGATATTTTCGCCGGACTCAATGCGCGCTGGATAAAGAGCGAAACATTGTTGGTATAATTGATAACGTCGATATTTTCGTTACACAATTCGCGGACGATGCCGTGTATGCGAGCGCCTTTCATTCCGACGCAAGCGCCTACGGGATCGATGCGGTCGTCATACGATTCAACAGCTACTTTGGCGCGTTCACCGGGGATGCGGGCGATGCGTTTGATGACTATCAATCCGTCGTGGATTTCGGGGACTTCCACCTCGAACAGCCTTTGCATGAACAAGTTGGATGTGCGGGAAAGAATGATGCGCGGGTTGTTGTTCTGATTATCGACTTTGACAACCACTGCGCGGCGGGTTTCGTTCTTACGGAAGAAATCGCCCGGAATCTGTTCTGTTTTCGGAAGAATCAGTTCGTTGCCGTCGTCGTCGAGCAACAGTACTTCTTTTTTCCAAACCTGATAGATTTCTCCCGAAACGATTTGTCCGATTTGATCTTTGTATTTGTTGTAGAGTGAATCTTTTTGCAATTCGAGGATTTTGGCGGCCAAGGCTTGGCGCAAGTTCAATACGGCGCGTCGGCCGAAAGCGGTAAAGTCGATGGCATCGGTAATATCTTCGCCCAATTCGTAATCTTCATCGATTTTTTGTGCATCCGACAGCGAGATTTGCAAGTTGGAATCGGTAACTTGGTCGTCGGGAACCACTTTCCGGTTGCGCCAGATTTCAAAGTCGCCTTTATCGGGATTGATGATGATGTCGTAATTTTCGTCCGAACCAAACATTTTACTGATCACGTTCCGGAAAGTTTCTTCCAACACGCTGATCAAGGTCGATCGGTCCACATTTTTATTTTCCTTGAAATCGGCAAATGTTTCGATCATGCTGGGTTCCGCTTGTTTTCTTGCCATATTTTTGTTGAATTATAAGTTTATAAATTATATTTTGATGATACATTTTGTATATTTTACGTCGCCGTAAGCGAACGGAATGTCTTCTTCCACAAGGGTTTTTCGTTTGGCGCCTTCGAGTTTGAGCATTTTGCTTGTTTTCAGCGTGAAAGTCTCATCATCGGCCGCTTGCAGGATGCCGGCATATTTTTTTCCGGTTTTCGACAATATTTCCACGTCCTGCCCGATGTTTTTCCGGTATTGCCGTAGTGTCTTGAATGATTGGGAGATACCGGCGGAGCCTACTTCCAGTTCAAAATCTTCTTCGTCGCGATTCAACTGCGATTCGATAAAACGGGTCAGCGCCACGCAATCGTCGATGGAAACGGCTGTATCGCTATCTATTTCCACCACAATACGATTTCCCGGCTCGATTTGTATATCGGTTAGATACAAGTCCGAGACCGGAAAATAATCGTTTAGAATTTTCTCTATCTTTGTTTTTTCGATCATACGAAATAAAAAAGAGAGGCGATTCGCCTCCCTCCTCCTAAATTCGGTCGCAAAGGTAGTGTATTATTTTTAAAATTGCAAATATCTATGGTGTATATTCTCTATTTGGGGTGCTATTGTTGTGAGTACGGGGATAATAATGGGGGAAATCGGATGTCTCGACTTCGCCCCCGCTCGGCGTAGGCTCTGCCTACGTCGGCTTAAAAGCATGTCTCCAGACATGCCGCAAGCGAGGACGCTTGCTTTTAACTCGACGAAGGCTGGAGCCTTCGCCGAGCGAGGTTTTGCAACTGAACCCTCATCACTCTCCATGGAAGCACGTCATGTCGAGCGCAGCGAAGCGAAGTCGAGACGTCTGATTTACCCATACAACCCCCCATATTCCACACACATTTTCTCAACAGTAAAATATTGCAGATAAGTTGAGCGCGCCGCCCGGCAAGCTTCCTCATACACTTCGGATTCGTTCCGGTATCGCTCAATTTTTTCGATAAACGCTTCGGCGCGATTAGGGAGGGCATAGCCGTTATTGCCGTCCAATATTTCGCAGGTGCCGCCCACATCCGACGCTACAACGGGTTTGCCGTAAGACAGGGCTTCGATGATTGAAATGGGAAGTCCCTCGTAATTCGAGGTTAAGATAAATAAATCAATGCAAGATAGCAGGCGGTGTGCAGCTTTCACTTCGCCCAGGCAATATACGTTTGGAGGCGTGTTTTCGGGTTGCGTTTGGTTGCCGATCCATACAAAGGCGATGTTTGGATTGGGATAACGCTCGGCGATTTCGCAAAACAAATCGAATTTTTTCTGTTTCCCGAGCCGGGCGATAGTGGCGACAATGAATTTGCCTTCGTTTTTCAATGCTTGCAAGCGGCTGATTTCAGTTTGGATATCATCGGTGTTGTTATCGCCTAAACTCTTGTCGGATATGCCGTTATAAACACAAACGCTACCTTTGACGCCTTCTTTTTCCAGATTTTCGACATCGTAGCGACTTACGCCGACAATGTATTTGGCGCATTTCTTCAACAATTTTTCGATGGGAAGAAACGCCCGGAAAGCCAGTCGGATCGAATCGAAGCCGTGTACAGTATAAATAATCCGTTTGCAGGGAAACGCCAAACGTCCCAATGCTCCGGCCTTCGACGAATGTAGATGCACTACGTCGGGTTTGTATTTCAAACGGATTAACCACAATTTCAAAAAAACGATAATGTCTTGTAAACCGATTTTTTTGCGCGATTCCTTGATGTAAATCACTTGCACACGCGGATCCAATTCTTTCCACGCATCGCCCGGACCGCCCGAAACCATATAGACCGTATTCCCTTCCTGCGCAACGAAATAATTGGCTAATTGAAGCGCGACCGATTGTGCGCCGCCCAATTCGGATTGGGTTATGACTTGCATCAGTTTCATGAGGCGAATAATTTGTCGAACAGTTCGTTCCAGTTGCGAGTAAACGGTTGGCGGTGTATCACGGCTTGGTTGCCGTCGTAGATGATTGTTCCGTTGAGGAAGTCTTTTATCAATTGAGCCAATTGTGCGGCATTGCAGGGATCGAAAAAACTCACTTTTTCGTATTCTCCAACCGATTCGTGCGCATAGTTTAAATCGGAAATAAGAATCGGCAAATGATGGATTTGGGCTTCCGAAATCGGTAAACCCCAAGTTTCGACTTTGGATGGAAACAGCAGGCAATCGGCCGATTCGTAATACCGGTTCATGGCTTCACGTTTCAAAAGTCCCTCAAAGCGCAGGTGGGGAAGCATGTGGTATTTTTTGTACAACCATTGCGTGTAGCGGTTTTCCTGTCCGTTGGTTGTGATGACGATTTCGTAATTATCGATGCCTTCCTTGTCGAGCAATGCCGAGGCTTGGCAAGCGATTTCAAAATTTTTGTTGATAATCGGGCCGGCCGGATAGAAGAAGATTTTTTTCTCGCCTTGCGGTTTTTCCGGTTTACCGGCGCTACGATCGATTACCGGCGCTTCCATCGGCAGGGCGACAATAATATTGTTGACTTTGAACATCTTCCGGAATGTGTCGCGAATCCATTCCTGCTGCACAATCACATAATTATTTTTTTTAATATTTGTGCGGTAGATAAAAGGACCGGTCAACCAAGCGAGCAAGCCGATATTCGGTTGCAGCAACACATGGGTTAAATCGGTGTGAAAGAACGGAAACGGGTTGTGGCAATATACCGCCCTGCGCTCGGCCGTTACATTCGGCGTCGTGTCGTGTAGCGATAACCATGCGTAAGGCCGTAGCTGTTTCGACAATTTACGAAAGCCGATATACTCGTAATACAAGCGATGAAAATACGATTTCCGCGCTTTGGGAAAGGAAATGTAACGCACATTGTCGTATTTGTCATATTGTTGCTCATCATATACCAGCGCCACAATTTGATAGTTGTGCGCATGGCTGTAAGCCGACAATGCCTCGATGCAGTCTTGCATCACTTTGAGCGTACCGCCCATAAATAAATTGATTCCCGATAAAACGATCGTTTTCATCTGGCTTGCAGTTTTTTGTAAATATTCAGAAAAATGATTTGTGCGATTCGGTAATTGAATCTGTATAAGAGAATTAGCATCTTCTCGGAGGAAGATAGGTACTTCAATCCGATTTGCTTGTTCCGTTTTTTCAATTCTTTTTTCAACTCGTTGCGGATCGATTTGTCTTTGCATTTGAAAGAATAAACCATCACGCCGATAAACGCTTTGGCTAAAAAGCATTTCTTTTCATCGTCGAAAACATACATAAAATTTTCGCCGGTCATTTCCACACAACGCAAGGCCGAACGCATCCAATGCAGCACGTTGAGCGTTTCTTTCGATCGCGAAATGGATATTTCGGCTTGGAAATAATTATAAAGACAGCCTTCGATGATACCTGTCTTATCGCACAAGAGAAGGTATTGCATCGTAAAAATCAGATCTTCCCATAAAATACCTTGTTCGAATCGTAATTCGTTGCTCTCGCACAATTCCCTGCGGAACATTTTGATGGCTACGCTGGCCAGTATTTGTTGTTTCAGGAAAGCGGCGATGGCGTCCGCTTTGTTCAATGCAGGCGGTAAACCGGCCAAAAAATGCTTATCGATCGAATGTCCGTCTTTCCAAGTGTAGCGGTAATCGCAGCAAACCAAGTCTAAGTGATCGCTTGTCATCCGGTGGAGCATTTGCTCTACGAAATCGGAATCCAACCAGTCGTCGCCGTCAAGGAAGCAGAGATATTCTCCGGTGGCTACGTTCATGCCGGCGTTGCGTGCATCCGACAGACCGCCGTTGGGCTTGTTTACCGTAACGATGCGGGAATCTTTGGCGGCGTATTCGGCGATAATCCGGTCCGACCGGTCGGGCGAACCGTCGTTCACAACAATAATTTCCAATTCGGAATAGGTTTGACGAATCGCCGAATCCAAGCATTTCGGCAAGCATTTCTCAACATTATAAACCGGTATAATCAAACTGACTTTTTCCATGACTTAAAAATTCAAAAACGGAAGCAGGGAGTTCCTGTAAGGAACATAAAACATCGGTAGCTCATGAAAAATCAAAACATATAATTGATAGAACGCTTTCAACGTGAAGGCGGAAATCAAACTCCAATAGGTTAATTTGTCTTGCACATAATACAAGAAACACGGAATCGACAATACCTCAAACGAGAAATAATAGATACTCAGCCGCGCCGACATGATTTCGGAAAAGGCAAAAAAGAAAAACAGGCAACCGCCCACAAAATAGGCGTTGATGAAGAATGTCTTTAAGCGATCGTTCTCCATCGTGGCATACGTGAATAAAACTAATTGAAAGACTTTTACTACCGTTCCCATAACCGTGAATTTTACCCGGCTGGTAAATGTTTGTTCTTCGTCGCTCGTGTAACTGCTTACTTTTGTATCGATCATCGAGTCTCTCGCCAGCGAATTGACCCAATCGGAGATAAAAGAGTTGTCCAAAATGAAACTGAATATGACACATCCCACCCAAATCAACAGCATATACGGTAGTTTGATGCGGAACGAAGGCAAAAAATAAGCAGGTATAAAAATCAAGGACGAAACGTGCATCGTGTAGGCCACCGTACAAACAATCAGAAATCGCTTGATATCCTTTTTTTCGCAATATTGAAGGGAAAGCCAGATCGTTGCAATCGCTAAACTGAACCGGATTTGACCCATATCGGACAAAAAATAATTCATCAGCGCCACCAGCATCGACAAATAGAAATAAGGCGAATACCGGCGAATGACATACGCTTTTATCGAAACGGAAAGCGTGGCGATAAAAACCAAATAAGCTTGAAAAGATAAGGGAATGCTTTGAAAGAACTGGATAGTCCAGACAAAAAACGGCTCGAAAGTGCCTGTTAAATTTTCGTTCGATAGATAATATCTCTTGTAGGAAGTGTAATCCGGCCCCATCAAACGGAAGCCGATAAAAATGATGAGGAAACCGAGTAGTATCCATTGGAACAAACGGAGGAAAGATTCTGCCCCTCTTACGTTCTCGAAATAGACCAAAATAGCACACAATATAAACAGCACTACATAGATCATAGAGCCATAAGTCGTTTTTCGATGTCGTTTACATCCGTTGGAAAGATGAATCGACCGCGATTGTGAATTAATTGCTGCGACAATGCTTCTCTTATCTCTTGATTTTCAAGCAGTTCTTGTAAGCCGGCTTCGATAGCTTCTTCGTTGTTGGCGACTAAGCGGCCATATTTGCCTCCTTCCAGCAATTCCTTTGGGCCGGTAACGGCTGTCGAAACAATGGGCTTGCCCAAAATCATGGCTTCGCAAACAACTACCGGCAAGCCTTCGTAATCGGAGGTCATCACAAACACATCGGCAGCTTGGAGGTAGGCATAAGGATTGCGGAAGCCCAAAAAACGGCAGGATGACTCAATGCCTAAACTGCGCGCTTGATCTTCGAGCTTCCGGCGATCGAGCCCTTCGCCCAAAATCCATACTTCGTGGTCGATGCCTTTGTCTATCAGTCGCTTGTGAACATTCAGCAGTTTGTCGAAACGCTTTTGGATGGTTAATCGACCGATGGCCAAGACCGTTGTTTTGTTTTTAACGATTCCGATGTCCTGGGCGGCTTCCGACAGAATCATTTGGCTGTCGATCGGGTTCGGAACTACTTCTAAATTATGGTTTGCCTTGTATTCGGGAAATAATTCGAGGAATCCCTCTTTGGCGCCTTCCGAAACGAAAAAGAGCCGGTCGAAATTCCGGGCATATTTTCGCAAGTCGCCCGGACGAATCATCGCCTTGTGTGTGCGCAAATCAACATGAAGCCATGCGACTGTTTGGGCGAACCGGGCGGATTTCAATGCCAGCAGCGGCGTATTGTGACCTTCGCAAAAACTGATGCCGAGGTCGTATTGTCCGCTAATTCTCGACATCGCCGATAATATGGGTGGAAATAATTTAAACATTTCCAACATGCCCCGCCGGTAAAAGCGATAAAGATATGCGACATATTTCGAGTGGAAATTTTTTGTGGATCGAAAAATGGAACGAACCGGAATATCGTTCGGCACAGAGGCTAGATAGATGCCTTCCCGAATGATCAGGAAAAGGTCGATTTCGAATAAATCGCGATTCAAGTCGCGCAGCAGATGGCTTAAGATACGCTCCGCACCGCCTCCTTCCAAGGAGTCGATCATAAAAAGAATTTTTCTCCGTTTCGATTCGCTCATGCGCTTTTCGATGCTGTTTGTTCTTGTATAAAGCGAGTTAAGTCTTGCGCCAACTTATCCCACGAATATTGTTCCCGCAAAGATAATGCTTTTTTTGATAAAACATCATAAATTGTTGAATCGGAACAAAGCAAACGGATCGCTTCGGCCAATTCATCGACATCGGGACGAACGAAGAGCGCCGCATCGCCAAACTGCTCCTCGAAAGCGCCTACCCGTGTTACGATCGACGGCAGCAGATAATTGATCGCTAATGTGGCAACGCCCGATTGCGAGGCTTCTATATAAGGAAATAACAGCACGTCGGCTTCCTGCAAATAATTCAGCATATCGTTTTCGGACAACCACTCGGTGCGGATTTCGATTTTCGGAAGTGTCGTCGAAACCGTATAATCGCCCACCGGTGCGCCGGCAATGATGACTTTTTCGTACAACGATGCGTCGGTTTTTGCCAAAGCTTCGAGCAGAAGGTCGATGCCTTTGTATTTAGATAAGCGTCCGAGAAACAGAAGAACCGGTTTTTCCTTGCGACGGCGGATGGTTTGCGGCAATAGTCCGAAATCAATCAAGCCGTGCGGCAGTATCAGCGATGGTTTTTCGATTCCATAGTGCAAACGCATCTGTTCTTTCACTTTGCGACTTAAAAAAATCAGCGCATCGGCTTGGTGGGTGGCTTTCAACAAGCGGCTTTGGGTGCGGTCGCTTTTGTCGCCCGTGTGCATCTCGCCGTCATGTACAACATACAGAATGGGTTTGCCGGAAAATTTAAAAACTTGTGTTACAAACGAATCCCATGCCGAAGGCCCGAAAAGCAACAAGCCGCTGTATTCTCCGCCGATACCGGAAAAGAAGATGCGGACTAAAAAACGTGCCAGCGAGAAAAAGCGTTCCCAACGGCCGAATCCGAAGGTTTTCAAGGGATAATATGCGTTAATGGCGTTTC
>JAISWY010000161.1 GCA_031270925.1 Candidatus Symbiothrix sp. | reverse complement strand
TCAAAAAGGACTTACCTTTTACCGTAAGTCCTTCATTTTGAAGTGGGCGTTGACGGATTCGAACCGCCGACCCTCTGCTTGTAAGGCAGATGCTCTGAACCAGCTGAGCTAAACGCCCTTTTCTTAAAAGCGCTGCAAAGGTAAGGCTTTTTTGGGAAATCCCAAATTATATGAGGCAAATTTTTAAAAAATATTTATTAAGGGTAAAAAAGGCTCCTTGTTGGGCTCAATCTTTTTTTGGGAGATGCTATTGACTTTTTAACGTAGCGAATTTAAAATTAGATGTCTCGACTTCGCTTCGCTCCGCTCGACATGACGCGCATCCCTAAATCCCCAATTTCCTTCGCAAAGTCTTGATCTGAAAATCCCACAAACTTATAGCCTCATCAATCTCATCCGGTTCGGCAAAATCAATAATTTCCAATGTTAAATTGCCGGTCAGTTCGGCTTGATGCAAACGAAATTCAAAATACGTACCCTCTTCCTCTTCCAACCAATGGAAGCGAATGTATATCAATGGATTGAAACTTCGCAATTCGGCTTCGGAACAAAGCTCTTTCCAACTAAACAAGAATTGATTGTCTTGGCGGGACACTTTATCGGCAAACCATTCCGACAGACCGTCGGATGTACTTAAACAATTCCACAAACTGCTTTTTGAAATACGATTGAAAACGTATTCGATCGAGAACTTTTTTTTCGTCACCCCATATTTATTCTTTTCGTGGCGCAAGGTACGAATAAAAATTGAATCCGGCAAATCCTAATAGCTAAAACTGCTTCCGCCAACAAATTCGCACAACAACGAAGTCGAGGGCAACATCTCCTTATCAATCGGATTAAAATAACGCAAACGGTCCAACAAGCGTTGCGCCTCGGCATATTCGGCTGCTTCCGGAACAACTTCCCGCAAAATCGGCTCGGCCAATTTCCGCAAAGCCGCCAATTCATACACCATCCCCGAATTAAACAGCACATCGGCATTTTTCTGAAACGGGAAAATCCAACGATCTTCACCTCTGCGCACTGCCGGCCAGCGCGAAATCGTGTTTCCGGCCGAATATCCGCGAAATTGATAATCGCGCACCATCCTGCGAATCAACCGGTTTTCGGAATTAGAAATCCAATTGTGATTGTCGGACAAAACAGATATGAGCGCCGAAACGTAAATTTTATAAACCTGCGCAACCGGAATATCGGGAATCAACAAGGGATTCAATCCGTGAATCCCTTCCATAATCAACACCGAACGTTCGCCGAATTGAATCGTATTGCCTTTGTAAACCCGTGTTCCCGTTTGAAAATTGTAAGTCGGCAAAGCGATTTCCTCGCCGGCTAAAATCTTTTTCAAATCGGAATTAAACAGTTTTAAATCAATGGCATACACCGATTCGTAATCGTACTCGCCTTTTTCGTCCAAAAGTGTTGCTTTTCGATCGACGTAATAATCGTCTAACGAAATACTAACCGGATGCAACAAATTGGCCAGCAATTGGATTTGCAAGCACTTACAAAAAGTGGTTTTCCCCGAAGACGATGGCCCTGCTATCAACACGATGCGCACGCCCGAATCGAATTTCCGGGCAATTTCGTCGGCGATTTTCCCGATTTGCCGTTCTTGCTGCACTTCCGAAAGTTTGACAACGGTTGCAATGTCGCCGGTTGCAATTCTACGATTCAACTCGCCCACATTCGCGACATTCACTGCTTCCCGACTCCGTTGCCATTCGCTAAAAAACGAGGCCATTCCCTCCAAATTCACATACGTTTCCAATTCGTCTCTGGCCAAGTCAAAACACAACGAAAAGGAATCCAGTAACTGCTTTTCTTCCATCAAAATCTTCAAATATTATGTACAATAAATAAACGAAATAACAAAATTATAAAAAATATCTCATTTTCCAATGATTTTGTCAAGAAAAGTATTACTTTTGTGCGCCAAAAAAATAAAATTGGTAATAGATAATAAAAAAATTCATAAATTATTTTAAAAAATGAGAAAATTATTTAGTGTTTCATTGTGTTCGTTAGTAGTATGTGCTGGCATTGCCTTCTTTTCATGTAATGTGCAATTGCCGAAAGCCAATTTGAAAACCGATGTGGATACCTTGTCGTATGTAAACGGCATCACCATCGTAAGTCAGCAAGGTTTGGGTCAATATGTAGCCCAACAAGTGGATTCGGTCTATTACGCCGACTTTTTGAAAGGTTTGGAATCGGCGATGAACACCGATCCGAAAAACAAAAAAGAGAACGCTTATTTGTTCGGACAAAGCATCGGTAGCCAATTGTCGCAAATGGTCGGCAATATGGAACAACACTTTTTTAGCGGCGACAGCACCTGGCACATCAACAAGAAACTCTTCTATGCAGGGATTGCCAACGCTTTGTTAGACAAAGATTTAGTTATCAACAAAGAAGAAGCAGGCATTCTGGCAAACACTGTCGGCGAAAAAATCAAAAAAGCGTCATTGGAAAAACAATACGCCGAAGTGAAGAAGGAAAATGCCGACTTTTTGACCGAAAATGCTAAAAAAGAAGATGTTGTAACCTTGGAAAACGGTTTGCAATACAAAGTGATTACCGAAGGAACCGGCCCAAAACCGGTAGCTACCGACAAAGTAAAAGTACATTATCACGGCACCAACATCAATGGAGATGTATTCGACAGCTCGGTTGACCGTGGCGAACCCGCCGAATTTCCGTTGAACGGAGTTATCAGAGGTTGGACGGAAGGTCTTCAATTGATGCCCGTAGGTTCGAAATACATCCTTTATGTACCTTACGATTTGGCTTACGGAGAACAAGGCAGCGGCAACAAAATCAGCCCGTTCGCTACTTTGATTTTTGAAGTGGAATTGTTGGAGATTGTAAAATAAGACCGGGAAATGTTAGATAAAATCGATACATTAGATCGGAAGATTCTGGAAATCATTTCGCAAAACGCACGTATCCCGTTTAAAGATGTGGCTGAGGTATGCGGCGTTTCGCGTGCAGCCATTCATCAGCGGGTGCAGAAAATGATTGAATTACAGATCATTGTCGGTTCGGGTTATCATATCAATCCCAAAGTGTTGGGTTATAACACTTGCACTTATATCGGTGTGAAATTGGAACGCGGTTCGATGTATAAAGATGTGGTTCCCGAAGTGGAAAAGATACCGGAAATAGTGGAATGTCATTTCACTACCGGCCCTTACACCATGTTATTGAAACTCTATGCCCGCGACAACGAACATTTCATGGAATTGTTGAACGGTCGTATTCAGGAAATACAAGGCGTGGTTTCGACCGAAACATTGATTTCGTTACGTCAAAGTTTTAAACGCGAAATCCCGATGGTGTAAATCTTCATCAACAAAGATTAACGAAAAAAACCGGACAAGAACCTTTCTGTCCGGTTTTTCAGTTAATTAATTTAAATCCTTGCAATTATGGTTGTTTTTTACTTACTTTTGTCGTCCCTAATATAATTCTGAAGTAAAATGTATGTCTAAACAACTGCTTTTTTCTATTATA
>JAISWY010000133.1 GCA_031270925.1 Candidatus Symbiothrix sp. | reverse complement strand
CCGTAACAGGATTATCTCCCACAAACTGACCGTTTTCCTCTCTCCATTTGCCAATATCTTTTACCAAACTGTCTTGCAAATACGGCAAGTCCCACGAATAATATTTCCAGTATCCCGTTGAAATTTTTGAGGAAATAAAACTTTCAGGTTCTGTGTCGGTTTCGCTTTGAAAAAGATAGTGAGTGGTTTCGTCGTAATAGCGAAAATCTTCAAACACACCAGCTATTTTTTGAACAGCAAGTGATTTTTTTGTGGATAGATTTACCTCCAGTTTGCGCTCAAACCGGAGTGTTGATCCCCAAATAGCATAATCTATTTCGGTCTGAGTGATTGTAATTTCGTTTTCGGCAAACAGTTTGGCGTTTGCCTCGCAGATACGTTCTATGATTTGCTTAGAAATCAAATCGTTATCCAAATTTGATTCGTCGCGGCTGCACGCTGCAAACACTGCTGCACATCCCAAAATAAGGGCGAAAATCTTGAAATTATTTTTAGAGGTCATATCAATTTTACTTTATAATTCTGACACAAAATTAGATGAAAAACTTACGATTTCCAAGCGTATGCAATGAAAAAAAGTTTTTTTACAGAGGAAAGGTAGTAAAAAAGAAATCGGGTCACCTGCAAAACCCTGTGTTTAACAGAAGCAACAGACCGCAGGTCTGTCGCTTCTACGTAACACAGGGTTTTGCAACGCGGATTTTTTTGTACATATTTAATAATAAGAAGTTGGTTATCGCTTAATATTACACCGTCTTTTACTCCGTCTTTTCCATCTTCAATAACTTCATCGCGAGTGATTGTTATAACAAATTACTGATTTTCAATATTGTGAATTACTGAAAGCCACCATTTCCACTCCGATTTTGTAAGCATCTTCTACCAGCACTTTGAACTGCACAATAGAAGATTCGCCTTGCAAAATCAGTTTTTTAATGTCATCGGACTTATGTTTTTTGCCATTCATTTTAACCTGCCGAAAACCGATAAATCGTTTTCGACCGAAACGTTTCCCCTGGCACCAACACCACCGAAGGATAATCCGGATGATGAATACTATCGGGATAATGCTGCATCTCCAAACAAAAAGCCGAACGCTTCGGATAGGTATGGCCGTTTTTACCGACGAAACTACCATCCAAGAAATTACCGGTATAGAGCTGAACGCCCGGTTCGGTTGTATATGTATCCAACACAATGCCGGTTTTGGGAGAAACAGCCCGGGCGGCAAAACTCAACTCGTTTTCTTCGTTTTTACGGATAATGAAATTGTGATCGTATCCGTTACCGTAGATCAATTGAGTATTTTCGTCGTCGATTTGTGCGCCAATGGTTTTCGGCGAACGGAAATCGAAGGGCGTATTATCTTCCACTTCTTCGGGACGTCCCAAAGGAATGGCCACATCGTTGGTCGGCAAAAACGAAGTAGCGTTGATTTGCAATTCGTGGTCGCCGATAT
The DNA here is from genome assembly GCA_031270925.1 of Candidatus Symbiothrix sp. Taxonomy (GTDB): domain Bacteria; phylum Bacteroidota; class Bacteroidia; order Bacteroidales; family Azobacteroidaceae; genus Azobacteroides. Next base: position 6,453 of record JAISWY010000133.1, on the reverse strand, counting down.
ACGGGTCGCCTTCTCCCGACAGGTTGAAATACGAGTGATTCGTTAAATTCAGAATCGTTGTCTTGTCGGTTTCCGCCTGATATTCGATTTCGAGCGCATTATCGTCCGTTAAGCGATAAATGACTGTTACTTGCAGGTTTCCGGGGAAGCCTTCTTCTCCGTCGGGAGATAGATAGGATAATTGCAGGCTTTGCTCGTCAATTTGCTTTGCATCCCAAACGACTGAATTATAGCCTTTTATACCACCATGCAAACTATTTGGCCCGTTATTAACGGCCAATTCGTATTTTTCGCCATCCAAAAGGAAGCGTCCAAAAGCAATGCGGTTGGCTGTTCGTCCGCAGATTGCGCCGAAATAGGGTTCCTGATCGTTCATGTAATCCCGGATATTGCTTTTCCCCAAAACTACATCCGTTGGTTTTCCCGTTTTATCGGGAACATGAATTGAAACAATTTTTGCACCGAAATTGGTTGCAGCTACTTCTGCGCCGTTTTTGTTCGTCAAAATAAATAAACTGACTTGTTTGCCATCCACAATGGCTTCAAAATCGGTTTTTTTCAAACCGCCCAATGTTGTCGTCTTCATCTTAGTATTATTCGATTAGTAAATTTTCCGATTGTTGTACATATTCATACTCTTCTTCGTCTGTTAATTCCAAATCTACCGGGACTTGTCGTCGGAACGCTTCCTTAAATGAAATAAGGGTTTCGGTTCGCGCCAAACCCAATGGTTGCAGTTTAGAATGGATTATTTCCAGAAGATGCCGGTTGTTTTTGGCAAAAATCTTGATGAACAAATCATAAGCTCCTGTTGTATAATGACATTCGACTACTTCGGGAATCGTGTTTAAGGCATCGACCACATCGCAAAAACTTTCGGGGTTTTTGAGGAAAAGTCCCATGTAAGCCGCTGTTTCATAGCCTACTTTGCTATGATCGACAATAAATTCGGAACCTTTCAAAACACCCAGATTCGTCAGTTTTTGAATGCGTTGATGAATGGCCGCACCCGAAACATTACAAGCCCGCGCTACCTCCAAAAAAGGGATACGGGCATTGTTTACTACCATTTTCAAAATTTTTTCATCCAATTCGTCCAATTGATGATGTCCCATGGCATTTTTGTTTATGTTTTTACTCTGTTATCGCAATATCGGGCAGGGTAAGTGTTAATTCATCCGTTCCTTCATTCGTTTCTTCAACTATTTTTTCTTCGGGTTTTGGAGGAATTAAACCGCTATCAACCAATCGTTTAAACATTCCCGTAGGCATATAGAAACGCACGTCCTTTCCTATGGCGACCGCATCACGGATAACGGTGGACGACATTTCGATTTTCGGCGCCTTGCAGAGCCGCACATTCGGATGATGCAGCGTAATCCGATCGGAGCCACGACGGGGGTAAATCAACACTTTGAAGTTCTTCAAAATTACCTGATAATCTTTCCAACGGTGGAAAGTCATCCAGTTGTCGGAACCGATAATCAACTCGAAAGTATCGTTGGGATACGCTACCCTTAGTTTTTGCAAGGTATTGATAGTGTAAGAAGGTTGGGGAAGACTCCATTCGATAGTCGAAATGATAAATTTTTCGTAATCGCTCACCGCTTCGGTCAATAACGCCAGTCTAAAATCCTGATCAAGCAAATCGCTTTCCTTTTTCAAGGGATTTTGAGGTGTGATCAGAAACCAAATCTGGTCGTATCCTTCAAACTCTGCGAGGTAGTTGGCCATCGCCAAATGCCCCAAATGTACGGGATTAAATGATCCCGGGAAAATTCCAATTTTCATACTTGTGTAATGTATTTATTTATAGTTAGCACTGTTTCCTTTTTTGCTTTTTCCAAATCGTCGTTTATTATGACGACGTCGTATTTGCCGGCCAGACTTAATTCGTAGGCTGCTTTGGAAATCCGGTCGTGAATCACTTCCGGCGAATCGGTTCCGCGACGTTCCAACCGTTTTTGCAGTTCTTCGATCGATGGCGGACAGATGAACACCAACAATGCCTGATCTTTGTATAATTCCTTGATATTCAGACCACCGGCTACATCCACATCCAATATTACATTTTTCCCCATCGCCAACTTGTTCTCCACTTCCGATTTCAACGTACCATAAAAACGGTTGGGATACACTTCTTCGTATTCGAGAAACTGATTTTCTTTGATTTTTTCTTTAAACGCTTCGGGTGTAAGGAAATAATATTCAACGCCGTTTTGCTCATTGCCTCGCGCCGGACGACTTGTGGCCGAAATCGAAAATTCCAAAGGCAGACCTTTGTCCAACAAATACCGGATAAGGGTGGATTTTCCCGAACCGGAAGGCGCCGACAATATGACCAATTTTCCTTTCACAAAACGTTTAATATTTGTTCTTTGATTTGTTCCAATTCATCTTTCATCTGCACCACTGTTTTTTGCATCTCGGCATGATTCGATTTGGAACCTAATGTGTTGATTTCCCGACCGATTTCCTGTGAAATAAATCCTAATTTACGGCCTTGGCTCTTTTCGGTATCCATGGTTTCGAGAAAATATTTGAGATGATTGTCCAAACGGGCTTTTTCTTCGCTCACGTCCAAGCGTTCGATATAATAGATTAATTCCTGTTCAAAGCGATTTTCATCATACGAAACGCAATCTAATTTGCGGAGCGATTCGTCCATGCGGATTTTGATTTTTTCGAGGCGTTCCGAATCGTATTGTTCGATATTTTCCAACAATTGGGCGATGGCGGTAATTTTACTTCTGAACACATTTTCAAGCATTTGCCCTTCCTGTTTGCGGAAAGCGGTAAATGCGTTCAGTGCATTTTGAATCGTCCTTTTTAATATTCGCCATTCGCGCTCGTCTAATTCGACTATTTCCGTTCTCATGGCGTCGGGCAATCGCAAAATCAGAGAGAGCCAGTCGGCCGGCATATCAACGTTCATCACTCTGGAGGTTTCCTTGATTTGCTCAAAATAAGTTCTTACGGCTCCCGTGTTAATTTTCGATGACACGTAGATGTCGGTATTTTCAGCATAGATGACAAAGTCGATTTTTCCCCGCTCAATCGTTTGACAAAGGAGATTACGAATTTCGATTTCCTTCTCACGATAAATCGTCGGAATGCGAGTGCTTAAATCTAACTGTTTACTGTTAAGCGACTTAATTTCTACACTTATTTTTCTTCCGGGAAATTCTGCTGTTGCTTTCCCAAAACCTGTCATGGATTGAATCATGGGGGTCTTCAATAATTTTTGCAAAAGTAGCATTTTTTTCAATATAATTAGATAACTTTGCCCACCAATTTTGATTTTTAATAAAAAATGGCTTGTATATTGGCTATAGAGACCGCTACAAGGATCTGTTCGGTACATTTATCCCTCAACGGAAAAAATATTTTTAATCGTATTCATACAGGCGAAGTTTCGCACGCTTCGATTTTGGGTGTATTTGTGGCCGAAGCGGTAAAATCGGCGCGTAAAAATACATTGAAAATTGATGCGGTGGCTGTGAGCGCCGGCCCAGGATCTTACACCGGCTTACGAATCGGCGTTTCCGAAGCCAAAGGTTTGTGTTACGGCTTGGATATTCCGTTAATCGCACTTCCAACCCTACAAATCCTCGCCGCCGCTACAATTCTCAATTCTCAATTCTCAATTCTCAATTCTCAACTCCTTTGCCCTTTGCTAGATGCGCGGCGAATGGAAGTCTATTCCGCTTTATATGACAACGAATTAAACGAAATTCGTCCGGCAGAAGCAGAAATCATCGACGAAAACAGCTTTAAAAAATATTTGGAAAAACAGCCGGTCATTTTCTTCGGGAGCGGCGCCGACAAATGCCGCGACCTCATTCAATCGCCGAACGCACATTTTATAGACAATATTATTCCGACAGCCGAAGCAATGATTCCCTTGTCGGACAAAGCGTTTGCAGACAAAGCGTTTGTCGATGTCGCATATTTCGAACCTTATTATTTAAAGGAGTTTCAGGCGACCGTGCCGAAAAAACAAGAATTATTCGTACCTTTGCGCCCTCATTTTAAAAACAGGCAATTTTAAGGTATGCAAAAAATCAGGAATATCGCCATTATTGCGCACGTCGATCATGGTAAAACCACATTGGTGGACAAGATGTTAGTAGCCGGAAAACTCTTCCGCGACGACAAAACCGAATTAGACCAGTTTCTCGACAGCAATGATTTGGAACGCGAACGCGGAATAACCATTCTGGCGAAAAACGTTTCCATTAATTATAAGGGCTACAAAATTAATATTATCGACACGCCGGGACACGCCGATTTCGGAGGCGAAGTGGAGCGCGTTCTCAACATGGCCGACGGCGTTCTGCTTTTGGTCGATGCTTTTGAAGGCCCGATGCCGCAAACACGCTTCGTGCTGCAAAAAGCCATTGCGCTCGGCAAAAAACCGGTGGTCGTAATAAATAAGGTGGACAAACCGAATTGCCGCCCCGAAGAAGTGCAGGAAATGGTTTTCGATTTGATGTTCGCGTTAGACGCCACCGAAGAACAATTGGATTTCGCCACGATTTACGGTTCGGCCAAACAAGGCTGGATGTCGGACGACTGGCGCAAGCCTTCCGGCAATATTTATCCGGTTTTGGATGCGATTATCGAATATATTCCTGCACCCAAAATCTTGGAAGGCACGCCGCAAATACAAATCACATCTTTGGATTACTCCAATTATGTGGGACGAATCGCCGTTGGCCGGGTGCATCGCGGCGAATTGCACGAGGGCATGGATATTGCGCTTTGCAAACGCGACGGCTCGATCATGAAATCGCGCATCAAAGAATTGGATGTCTTTGAAGGTTTGGGACGAACGAAAGTACAATCGGTTCAATCCGGCGATATTTGTGCTATAATCGGCATCGAAGGCTTTGAAATCGGCGACACGATTTGCGATTTGGAAAATCCCGAACCAATGGATCCGATTGCCATCGACGAACCCACGATGTCGATGTTATTCACGATCAACGATTCTCCGTTTTTCGGAAAAGACGGCAAATACGTTACCTCGCGCCATATCTACGACCGCTTGATGCGAGAATTGGATAAAAACCTCGCTCTGCGCGTTATACCCTCCAATTCGGCCGATGCTTGGATTGTTTACGGTCGCGGCGTTCTGCACTTATCGGTTCTGATTGAAACCATGCGCCGCGAAGGTTACGAATTGCAAGTCGGTCAGCCACAAGTGATTATCAAAGAAAAAGAAGGCATTAAGCTCGAACCGGTTGAACAGTTGACGATTAACTTGCCCGAAGAATGTTCGAGCAAAATCATCGATATGGTTACGAAACGCAAAGGCGAAATGCTGTTGATGGAACGCAAAAACGACCGCATCCACCTCGAATTTACAATTCCTTCGCGCGGTATTATAGGCTTGACTAACATGGCTTTAACCGCTTCGGCCGGAGAAGCTATCATGGCGCACCGCTTTCTCGAATACCAACCGTGGAAGGGCGAAATCGAAAAGCGGCAAAACGGCTCCATCATCGCCATGGAAACCGGAAATGCGTTTGCCTACGCTTTGGATAAGTTACAAGACCGCGGCAAGTTCTTTATTCATCCGCAAACCGATATTTATGCGGGACAAATTGTGGGCGAACATTCAAAAGAAGGCGATTTGGTCGTGAACGTTACGAAATCGAAAAAACTGACCAACGTTCGCGCTTCGGGCAGCGACGACAAAGCACATTTGGCTCCACCCATCATATTCAGTTTGGAACAAGCTTTGGAATACATCAAAGAAGATGAATATGTGGAACTAACGCCGAAAGCCATCCGCCTGCGAAAAATTGTTCTCGACGAAAACGAACGGAAACGGTTAAGCAAAAAATAAATGAACTATTTAGATTTTATCTAAACAGCGATTGTTACTCCGGTCGGTAACGGAAAGAGCGAGATTAGATTTAATGAGAAAAATAACTGAAAATAATTGAAAAACAGTCATTTAGTAAGTATTTGAAATTCAACTATTAACAAATTCTATTAAAAAACAAGAGAAAAAAGATTTTTATTTCTGATTTTTTTTTTCAAACTTTGCAACTCGAAAAGATAAGAGAGTTATTAATTCCGAATTAACACATCGAATGTAAACAAGCGGAAAGTTATTAACTGTTAAAAATTAAGAAAATACAAATTAACGTGGAGACGTATAAACAGATCTGGAGTGAATGTCTAGCTATCATTCGGGACAATATTCCTGAAAAACATTATCAAACTTGGTTTGATCCGGTTGTTCCCATAAAGCATGAGGGGAACGATTTTACCATTCAAGTTCCATCTTTGTTTTTTTATGAGTTTTTAGAAAGTCAATATGCCGACTTGCTTTACCATACACTTGTGCGCGTTACCGGAGAAGCCGTTAATCTGTATTATCAAGTGGTTGTCGATAGCACCGACAAACAAAGTGGAAAAACCGTTTTGAAAAGCGACCCG
>JAISWY010000130.1 GCA_031270925.1 Candidatus Symbiothrix sp. | reverse complement strand
TTACCGGTAATGAACGACTCATTACCGGTAACGAACGACTCATTACCGGTAACGAACGATTCATTACCTGTAACGAATGATAAATTCCACTCTTCGATTATTGGCTCTGCCTTTAGCTGTTCAGAGCAAACTTCGTCTTGTATTTCGATTGGTGGAAATTTTCAAAATAACAGTTTATGAACAGAATAAAATCATTCTCATTATTTTTTACAGTTGTTTCTTTATTTCCGACAACTGATTTACCGGCGCAAAGTAGAGACGTGGCACGCCACGTCTCCACAACCAAATTTGTGTATTACGGTGCAGGAAATCCTTTTTTGCCGTTGTGGGAACATTTGCCCGACGGCGAACCGCGCGTATTTGAAGACCCCGACAATCAAGGGAAATATCGTACTTACATCATCGGCTCTCACGATGTGCGTTTCAACAGTTATTGCGGACACGATATTCGGATGTGGTCTGCCCCTGTGGAAGATTTATCAACTTGGCGCGACGAAGGAGCCATTTTCACGTACCAAATCGGCGGGCAGTGGGACCTTATGTATGCTCCCGACCTTGTGGAAGTAAAACGCAAAGACGGCACAAAAGAATACTATCTCTTCCCGCACAGTCGCGGTAAAAACCGTGAAGCGATGGTTTGCAAAGGCAACCGTCCCGACGGGCCTTTTACGCCAATCAATCTAACTGCCGACGGAACGAAAACCCTGCCCGGAAGCATTTTAGGCTTCGACCCCTCTGTATTTGTCGAAAATATTACCGACCCTGCCGACCCCGATTATAAAACCGGTTTTCGTGCGTATGGTTATTGGGGTTTCCAACGCTCGTTGGCGGCGCAGTTAGACCCAAATACTATGTGGTCGGTTCGCCCCGGAACAGAAATTATTCCGTATTTTATGCCTTCAAGTTTCAGTTACGGCAAACTACGCGACCCGCAGGGAACAACATATCCGCACATTTATCCCGACGAAAATCTTGGTGCGTTCAACTTTTTCGAAGCCTCGTCCATTCGTAAAGTCGGGAATAAATATGTAACAATTTACAGCGGTTATTCCGGTCCCGATTATGGCATCAGTAGCAGCAATTCCGCCCTGCGTTACGCTTATGGCGATTCGCCGTTGGGACCTTGGAAAAGCGGTGGCGTTTTGGTCGATTCGCGTGCGCCCGTACCCAATAAAGATGGTTTCAATTTGCGAACTTCCAACGCGGAACACAACACGCACGGCAGTATCGAACAGATTAACGGACAATGGTATGTGTTCTATCACCGTCCGCCGCGGGGTTTTGGTTATGCGCGTCAGGCAATGGTTGCGCCTGTTAAAGTAGATTGGGACGAAAAACCGGTTGCCGAAGGTGGAAAAGTGTCTATCCGGGCATTCGACCCTTACGCAAAAGATAATCTTTGGACAGTTGCCGATACGCAGGGAAACGAATACAAAGGCGCGGAAGTTACGTCCGAAGGCTTTCATATCTTCGGTCTTGACCCCTATTGCTATTATTCTGCGGGAATTGCCTGTTATCTTTCCGACCTAGGTGTTCAGCAGGATTCGTGGGATATTTGGGATAATTCGGCGCCTCTTGCCAACATTAAAAACGGTAATATCATTGGCTATAAATACTTTGGATTTGGTGGATTGCTTCAAGATACATTAGGCTTAAAAGCATTTGAAGGAATAAAAAAAGGCGACAAAACAGCGTTTAATCTCTTTCTTAGCCCGAAAACAGCGAAAACATTCAAAGTAAATGTTTGGTTGGACGGACCTTGGAAAAATGATACTTGGCAAGGGACAAAAATCGGACAAATCATTGTGCCTGCCGATTCCAAACAGGAAACAACGCAATTTACGCTCGATGTGTCGAAATTTGTAGATGATTTGGATAAAAAGCACGCCATTTTTCTTGTTGCCGAAAGTAATGACGCCGGTAATCTTTGTGATATAATCGGATTGGGTTTCTCTTCCAAAGAAAAGAAAATCGTCCGTCCTGTTCCGCCAAGAGTCAATATCGCGGTAAACGGTAAAACTGTTGAATTGCCTGCAAGGCCTGTACGCTCTACCAACGCCAACGGCATTACCGGTTACGGCCTTTATGAAACAAATGTTGAAATTTTGTCAAGCGAAATTCCTGCTGTTTCGGCTTCGTCGGACAATAAAAATGTAAAGGTTTCGGTTACGCAGGTAGAGACGTGGCACGCCACATCTCCACAAACGGCTGTAGTAAAGTTTGACTATCAAGGAGTAGTGAAAACCTATAAAATCAATTTCACAAAATGAGAAAAGTATTGATAGCATTATTAACAACACTTTGCTTTGTCGCAACTATCAACGCGCAGCAAACGTCTTACACCAACCCTGTTATTTGGTCAGATGTTCCCGACCCCGACATTACGCGGGCAGGCGACACTTTTTATCTGATTAGTACCACAATGCACCTGATGCCGGGCGCTCCCGTGATGAAATCAAAAGATTTAGTACATTGGGAAATAGCGAGTTACGTATTTGACAAACTGACCGACACGCCCAATTATGACTTGACGGACGGAACGGTTTACGGGCGCGGACAATGGGCTTCGTCCATTCGTTACCACAGCGGACGCTTTTATGTACTTTTCTCGCCCAATGACCAAGCTTGGAAGTCGTATATTTACACCACAACCAATCCCGATAACGGCGATTGGAAATTGCTCGCCCGCACACAGCATTTCCACGACGCCTCGCTGTTTTTCGATGACGATGGCCGCGTATATGTTTTTCACGGAACAGGCTCGTTGCGCGAATTAAAGTCCGACCTTTCGGACATAAAACCCGATGGCGTAAATATGAAAATCTTTGAACGCGACAGTACCGAAACCGGCTTGCTCGAAGGCAGCCGTGCAATCAAATACAAGGGAAAATATTATCTGCTGATGATTTCGTCGCCCAAAGGTGGCAACCGCCGTCAGGTGTGCTACCGCGCCGATAAAATCACCGGACCCTACGAAAAGAAAGTGATTTTGGAAGATAATTTTGCGGGCTTTGGCTACGTCGGGCAGGGTTGCATTATCGACGACGAAAACGGTAACTGGTACGGCTTTATTTTTCAAGACAGATTCGGCGTAGGGCGCGTTCCCCTGCTGATGCCTTGCCGTTGGGTGGACGGTTTTCCGATGTTGGGCGACGAAAACGGACACGTTCCTCTTACCGCAACAGTGCCGTTGAAACCCTATCAAGCCAAAAATCATTATGTAGAAAGCGATGATTTTTTGGCAAAAAATCTGAAACTTTGTTGGCAATGGAATCACAATCCGCTCAACGATGCCTGGTCTTTGACCGAGCGACCGGGTTTCCTTCGCCTGAAAACCAATCGCATCGTTGATAATTTGTTTGCTGCTCCCAATACGCTTACTCAACGAATGGAAGGCGCATTGTGTAAAGGCCTTGTAGCATTGGACGTTTCAAAAATGAAAGATGGCGATGCGACAGGCTTCGTTGCGTTCAACGGACATTCGGGCGTATTGGCAGTGAAAGCCGAAGGCAAATGCAAATACCTGACAATGAATACGCAAGTTGTGAATCTTGATAATCCGAACGGAAAGAAAATCATGGACGTAGATATTCAGGAAAAACAGCAAATTGAATTAAAGAAAAACAAAATTTTCTTGCGTATCGACTGCGATTTTAATCTGCATAAAGACACGGCAACTTTCTATTACAGTTACGACAATAAACAATGGACGCCACTCGGCGAGCCATTCAAAATGCGTTTTGATTGGCAAAAACTGTTTATGGGAACAAAATTCGCCATTTTCAATTATGCCACAAAATCGGCGGGCGGTTATGTTGACGTCGATTTTTTCGAATACGAGAAAACGGTTGATTTTTAAATGTTTTACTTATAAAAAATAAAAATATGAAACAATCATGTTTAACAAACACCCAAGAGTATAAAAATGTATGGATTTCGATCCAAACTCGTAATAATCAGTATTTTTCAGTTTTCAGTTTTTAGTTTTTAGTTTTTAACTTTTAGTTTATTTACGTATGAAACGCTTATTTATCTCAATTTTTATTGGTGCGTCGGTATTGTTCAACCTCAATGCACAAACCGCAACGCCTTTGCGCCGCCCGATTTCCAATGTCAGTCCGACTTGGCTCATACACATTGACGTGTGGGCAAAAGCCGACCCGATGAAAGTGATTGACCTTATCCCCGAAGATGTTCTTCCCTACGTCATTTTCAATCTTTCGCTTTCCGTTTCCGACCCCGGTACGGGACCTTACGGAATAAATGTAAACACTGTTTCTATTGTGGAATCGTGGATGCGGGCTTGCGCCGAGCGCGGCGTGTGGGCTGCCATTCAACCCGCGAGCGGTTACGAGTGCAACCTGCCTTACACCCATACGGCAAACGATATTTACGAAAAGTTTTATCAGGATTATCCCAATTTTCTCGGATATAATTTTGCCGAACAATGTTGGGGTTTCGTCAATTCGGCAAACGAAGAAGAACGAATAGCGCTTTTTTCCGGCCTTATTCAACTTGCCGCGCAATACGGCGGCTACCTTTTTGTGAGCCACACTCAAACTATAAATTCGCCGCAAACGAATGCTTTGGCTTTTCTCAAAAGAAGTTCCGATTTTCGTTATTGGGCAAAAAGGTATAAAGACAATTACGTTACGATCGAAAAATACACCACAAGTCGCGGTTTCTACGACATCGAAAGCACTTCGCTTGGCGCATACCTGTCGGGCTATTGCGGCAATTACGGTATGAGGTTTGATAATTGCGGTTGGACATACGTTGAAAATCGTAAAGACATTCCTTTTCCCGAATCGCTTGGCGGAATGTTGATTGCCGAGCATTTTCTGCTGACAGGAACAACGGTGCAGGACGGTCCCGAACT
>JAISWY010000104.1 GCA_031270925.1 Candidatus Symbiothrix sp. | reverse complement strand
CTTCGCTTCATTGGGGGTTATTAACATTCAGACCTGCGGTCTGTCGCTTCTACATAACACAGGGTTTTGCAGGAGACTCCAAACTTAGGAATATTTTCTTTCAAAGTCTTGAAAGCGCAAGAGGAGGATGAAGGCAGATGCTTTTGGGTGGTAAATGCAAAAAAACAGTGCGATAACTTATAAAAGCCACCGCACTAAGCAAGAATGAATTTATTTAAAACAATTAGATTTTTCCAACCAAATCAATACCGGGTTTTAAAGTACTGTCGCCTTTCTTCCATTTGGCGGGGCATACTTCATTAGGATTATTAGCTACAAACTGCGCAGCTTCCACTTTCCGCAACAATTCCGAGGCATTACGGCCAATTCCGTTGTCATGAATTTCCGTAATCTTGATTTTACCTTCGGGATTGACGACAAACGTGCCGCGATAAGCCAGACCATCTTCTTCAATTAATACGCCGAAGGCACGACTCAAAGCACCCGTAGGATCGGCCAACATCGGATACTTGATTTTACGAATCGTTTCTGAGGCGTCGTGCCAAGCCTTATGCACAAAATGCGTATCTGTACTTACGGAATAAATTTCCACGCCCAACTCTTGAAATTTGGCGTAATTGTCGGCCATATCCGCTAATTCGGTCGGACAAACAAACGTGAAATCAGCAGGATAGAAGAAGAAAACCGACCATTTGCCTTTCAAATCATCACTGCTAACGGTTTTAAATTCGCCGTTGTGATAAGCTTGTACCTTAAATTCGGGTAACTGAGAATTAATAATAGGTGTCATAATGTTTTTTAAATATTGTTTATAAAATTTTCTGCAAAATTACGGCGGTTTTTAATATAAGTCAAACTGATATTGTTTATCTTTGCATCAACAAAATTTATATTGATATGAATATACAACAATTGGATTACCTCATCGCGGTCGAAAACTTCCGCCATTTTGCTAAAGCGGCCGAGTTTTGCAACGTAACGCAACCTACGCTCAGCATGATGATTCAGAAATTGGAAGACGAACTGAACGTGAAGATATTCGATCGCAGCAAGCATCCCGTAGAACCGACCACTATCGGAAAACAAATCATCGAACAGGCTCGGATTTCGAGCCGGCATTTCAAGCAAATCCGCGAAATGGTTGAAAATGAGCAGAATGTTGTGAAAGGAAAATTCCGTTTAGGCATTATTCCCACCATTGCGTCGTATCTTGTTCCGCTTTTATTACAGAAGTTTCAAAATTCGGAAACGGCAATCGAATTGATTTTGAAAGAATCGACTACCCGTAATATGATTCAAGAAATCCTAAGCGGAACTTTGGATGGCGGCATTATGGCCGGCCCTTTGAAACATTCCGGTTTGGTGGAATATCCGGTTTATTACGAAAAATTTTACGCCTACGTTTCGCCGCACGACCCGGTTTATCAACAAAAAGAAATTGATTTGGATCACATTAATATCGACCATATCTGGTTGTTGGAAAACGAGCATTGCCTCCGCGGGCAAATCGAGCGTTTGTGCCGGATGAAACGTCAAGCGGCATCCGACGGCCATTTGCCGATTCGTTACGAGTCGGGCAGTATTGATACTTTGATGAATGTGGTCGATTACAACCCCGGCTTTACGATTATTCCCGAAATGCACGCTATGGGTTTGAGCGAAGAAAAACAGGAAAACCTGCGGCCATTCAAAAACCGGACGGCTGTACGCGAAGTGAGTTTGTTCATGAGCAACGAATATGTGCGTAAAACCTTGTTGTATAAGATTTTGGAAATTGTGAAAGCGGCGGTTCCCAAATCGATGCAAAATCCGGAATTGAAGGAATTTGTGGTGGATTTGTGAGTTCCAACGACAATAAAAAATTTTTAGCCCGCAGACGGTGCCGGTTATCATTCTTTTTACAGATCATTCCCCATCGACTGCCTGTATTCCGCCAGCTTCACAGAATACAGCGTTGCCGCTTCGACGTACTGGTCGCGGCTTTGTTGCAGAAGACTTTGAGCATCGAACAGGTCGGACAAGATGGAGATGCCCGCCTTGTGATGCTCTTCGCTCATGCGAAAGTTTTCTTCAGCTACGGCAATGGATTTTTGGGCAAGCAAGACCTGTTGATAGGCTTCGCCCAGTTCGGCGGCGAGTTGCCGCATCTGAATCAGCAGCAGTTCGGCGTTTTCGCGGCGGGTATTTTCGGCTGCCAGCAATTCGAGTTTTTTCTTTTTGATGGCATGTGAACCGCCCCACCAGCCCGAAATAGGTACGGACACGGTGGCAAAAGCAAGTCCCATTTTTTTCTCCATTTCGGTAGGTTTGCCGTTATCGAAATTCACGTAATTGTAGCCTGCGCCGATGGCTACTGTCGGCAGGTTTTTGCCGGTTTCCATCTTTACCTGCAATTTCGCCACGTCTACGCTTTTTTCTAATAGCCGGTATTCGGGACGGTTTTGTAAAGATGTTGCATGCAACGTCTCTACGGTTGGCATAGTAATATTGGAGAAATCAGGCTGTTCGACGTCGAAATTGTCGGCAAGGCCTATATGTTGCCCGAATGCCATTTTCAACACCAGTATCCCGTTTTCGAGTTTGAGCCGGTTAGCGATAAGGCGGTTTTGTTCGAGCGTTATCCTTGCCAAATCGTTTTGAGTGGTAAGACCCGCGTCAACGGCAACTTTCACATCGCTTTGAACGCGGCTGAGCATCGTTTCGGCTTCGGCGATGGTTTTCATTTTTTCCTTTAACGAAACGAGTTGCCAAAAGTAGCGTTCGGTTTCGAGCAACACTTCATTGTCGGTCATTTGTTTTTGCAGACGGCTCACCTCCACGCCCGCTTTGGCGAGCTTGTTGCCGTGCAGAATTTGTCCACCGGCAAAAATCGGTTGTGTAGCCATCACTCCGCCGATGACGCCGCTTTTGAACATTTCCACCATTACCTTGTCGTTGGGAGCGGGATAACCGGTTTCGACGGTTTGCGTCATCAGCGGTTTATTGAAAATTAAGCCCACACCCGTTGCGCTGATGTTTGGGAAATATTTTGTAAAGGCTTCTTTCTTTGTCTGTTCGGCAGCTTCTACCGACAGTAGCGCATTTTGGGCTTTGGCATTGTTTTTCAACGCCATTTCCTTGCATTTTTCCAAAGTAAAAACTTCCTGTGCATTTGCACAAGCCGCAGAAACCAAAATAACTATCAAAATAACGAACTTTCTCATCTCTCTTAATTCTTAATTCTTAATTCTTAATTGTTAATTCTTTAGTTCTTCACCCTTAAAAACCAACCAATACACCACCGGCAATACGGTAACAACCAACACCATCGAAATCAGCGTGCCGAAAAAGATAATGGCAGCCATTCCCACCCACATCGGGCTACCCGACAGTATCATCGGCAACACGCCCATCGAAGCGGCGGCGGAAGTAAGGAAAATAGGGCGCATACGGCGTTTTCCCGCATCAACAGCGGCTTGCAATACGGGGAAATGCCGGTTGAGCCGCAAATGTTCGATGTAATCGTACATTATTATTCCGTTGCGAATGATAATACCCACCAGTCCGATAATTCCCAAAATGGCAAATGCGCTGAAATCAATCCCTAAAACCCATACGCCGAATGCCGCGCCGAAAATACTCAAGGCCGACGACAGCATCACGATAACAGCCAGTTTGATCTTGCGGAAATGAAATACGAGGATAAAAAACATCATCACAAACGCTATAACCATTGCCAAATACATCGGCGACATGACTTCATCTTCAAACGCCGACAGTCCGCCATATTCATATTCTACGCCGTCGGGTAGGCGAGGGGCGATTTCGGTTTCCACAAAACGGCTGACTTTATCGAATACTTGATTGGCATACGCACCGCGACTTACGTCGGCAAACACGCTCAATGAACGCATTCCGTTCCGGTGGGTAATAATGCTTTCGTTCCATTCGGGCGAAAGAACGCCAATTTGCCGCAAAGGGACAGACGTTCCCAGCAAACCCGAAATTGGTACATTTTCGAGCGAAGAAATATTATTTTCCGTATTTTCCGGTTTAATTGCTACAGGAACAGCATAATTCCCTTCCCACAGATCGGTAATTTTCATCCCCGTCAAACCCGACGCAATGCCGAGCGAAGTCAGCGTTTTGTTAATACCCAAACGTCCTGTTTCCGCCTGATTGAGCGTTACGTTAATTGTCGGCGAAGGCGTGTCAAAACTTGTGCGCACCCACAAACATTCGTCTAACGATTGCAGGTAATCGCTCGTTTTATCTGCCTGCGCTTTCAAATCGCCGATGTTGTCGCCAATAAAACGAACTTCTATCGGCGCATCAACCGCTTGAAAATCCAGTTGCTTAAACCTGACGTACGCTTCGGGAAAATAAAAAGCGTATTTGTCGGCATATTTATTCAAAAGTTCTTCCGTTGCTTTGTTTGATACCGTATTTACAATAAATTGCTAACTTTTTGAAGGCATATTGGGGGCGTAAACAATATGAAAACGCGGCGAACTTGTGCCTATAAACGCCGCAACGGATTTCACGCGCGGGTCGAGCCGCAAAATATGTTCCATACTGTCGCAAACGGCGGCTGTTTTTTCGAGCGGACTGCCGTTAGGCAGATAAATTTCGACGGCAAACTGGTCGCGTTCGGCTATCGGCATCATGCGTTTGGGAATGGCAATAAATATCAATGCTCCGACAACGACCGACGCCAAAGCAAGGGCGACGGTTGTTTTCGGAAAAGCAAAAACCTTTGCCAGCAACCATTCGTAGCCCGATTGAACATAGTCGAGTAGCGAACGGCGGCGCTTTCCCGCAAACTCGCTCCGCGACTGCGCAATCCCTTTTTTTATCAGGAAATATTGAATAATCGGGATGACAAGCATTGCCACAATAAGTGAAACGAAAAGCGTTATGCAGATAGCCCAGGGAAAATGCGTGAGAAAATCGTGAATCGTACCGGTGGTTGTGAACGCGACCGGAAAAAAAGTGATGCTGATAGCCAGCGTTGCCGAAAAAATAGACTTGAAATATTCCTGCGCACTGCGAATTGCCGATTGCCAATGGTTTTTACCGGCGTCAAGTTTGTCGATATAACTGTCCACCACTACAATCGAATTATCTACAATCATTCCCAAAACCGTAATCAGCGCCGCAAGTGTAATCATATTCAGCGGAATATTTGCCGCATACATGATTGCCATTGTTATGGTAACGGTAATCGGAATAGACATTGCCGCCACCGCCGCCACGCGAAACGGCAACAAAATCATGGTGACCAGAATAACCGCGCAAATGGCAATCAGCAGTTCCAAAAGAAAATGATTTATCGAATCGCCAACTACTTTCGGCTGTTCCACTATCCGGTCGATATTTACGCTGTTTGGAAGTTCGTTTTTGTATTTTTCCAAAACCAGATTCACTTCTTTTCCAAACGAAACGATATTTGCCGAAAGATTGACTTCGACCGACAGCAGGACGCATTTTCTGCCGTTGTAGGTAATATAATTATCCGACGCCGGATATTCGCGCACCACGCGCCCGATGTCTTTCACGCGGACAACATTTCCAGCAGGGTCGGAAAAAATAATCTGGTCGGCGATTTCCTGTTCGGTGCGGAAACTTTCTGCAATATGCACGGGGGCTACCGTCTGGCTGTTTTCCAATATGCCGGCGACGGTAGTTAAACCCTGCGCCGCAAGGTTAGCCATCAGCATTTTGGAGCCGATTCCATAAGAAGAAAGTTTTTCATTGTCGGTATAAATCGTAATCTGTTCCTTCTGCGAACCGTAACGGCGCACGTTTGCCACGGTTGGAACGGCGCGCAGGCGGTCTTCGAGCACATCGCAGTAACCGTCAATTTCGCGATAAGTTTTGTCGTCCGATTCCATCGTGATAAGCAGCGATGCGACATCGCCGAAATTGTCGTTGGCGACCACCGCCAAAACGCCCGAAGGCAGAGAGGATTTAAACAATTCAAGTCCGAGTTTGATTTTTGACCAAACGATGTTTTTATCTTTCACATTGTCGGCGAGTTCCACAAAAATATACGCTATTCCGTTTTCCGATTTGGAGGTAGTTTTTTCGCGATTGATTTCCGTAAATGTAAAAAGATAGCGTTCGAGTGGCCTGGTAAGCTGTTCTTCCACTTCGAGCGAGGTTGCGCCGGGATAAACACCCGCTACAACACCCTGCCGGATAGTAAATTCGGGCTGTTCCTGTTTGGGCATCACGGCAAGCGAGTAAATGCCTGCTACAAAAAGTACGGTTATCAGCAAAATGAGAATTTGCCGATTTTTCAAAGCCCATTCAATGATTTTATTGTTTTGTTCCATTACTAATTACTTGCGTCAATTTTAATCTTCATGCCCTCGCTTACTTTTTGGAAGCCTTCGGCAATCAGCCTGTCGCCTGCCGACAGGCCATCGACAATGACGATGCCGTTATCGTGTAATTCGCCTGTTTCTACGAACTGACGCCGGGCAACATCGCCATCGGCGAGCCAAACATATTTCCTGCCGTCGGCCGCTATTTGTATCGTTCTGTTCGGCACGACAATTTCTACTATTCCCGCATCGCCCGCGAGAAAAACCTTGCATACCATGCCGGGCAGTAGGGGCGAAACATTTTTCACCTCTACAAGATTGTCAATACCAATTTTTGCCTCGTAAGTATGCGAAATGGCATTGGCAGACACGCCTTTCATTTCAATTTTGCCGGTAAAAACAGCATTGTCGAGCGCCGGCGTTACCACTATTGCCGTTTGCCCTTCGGTTATTTTGCCGATTTCGTTTTCGGGAACGGCAATTTTCACATTCACCCTGTCCACCGAAACGAGTTGGAATGCCTTGGCGCCCGGTATGGCGTTGCTACCCGCCTCCACGGAACGATTGGTAATCACGCCGTCGCGAGGCGCATAGAGCCTGCAATCGTCAAGGTTCTTTTTTGCAATGGCAACCGCTGATTTTGCCTGTTGCAAGCCCGTTTCCACTTCCACAAACTTGATGTCGGGAAGACTGCCATTGGCGTGAACTTTCACCAGCCGGTCGTAGGCGTCCTGCGCCTGTTGCTGTTTGGCAAGCATCATTTGGTACGAATTTTCAGCCGTTGCCGTGTTGAGCGCGGCAAGCAACTGTCCTTTTTTCACACGCTGACCTTCGGAAACATACACTTGTTCCACCGTTCCCATGCTCGAAAATGCAAGCGACACGACAACCGACGCTTCCACCGTCCCCACGTAGTTTCGTCCGGTTGTGGTTGACGACGGCTCAAGGCTTATTACTTTTACGGGTATAATTTTTGCCGCTTTCGGAGCTTCGTCGCTTCTGCCGCCACAACCCGGCAATCCGGCGATTGCAAGCAGCATTGCCGAATAGATGAAATATTTTATTTTTTCCATACTTAAAAAATTTATTCTGTTGAAAATCGGGTGCAAAGATACGAAACTTATTTTGTACGTGAAAGGTCAAATGTCGTGTAATGTTGTTCCAAAAGGCGGAAATGTTTTTTGCACTACGTGAAATTAGGATTATCGGATTATCTTTGTGGTCTAAAATGCGCACGAATGAAAATGAAAGATACGAAACAAGATATAACAGGTATAGACTTTGACGCCGTGCAAGAAACGCTTCCGGTAGAGCGTGTTGACGATGATTTTATTATGATTGACGACATTAGCAGGGCGCCGTTTTTCGATTATCCCACTAAGGTTGATGTAGCCGTGGCGATTATTTGTCTGAAGGGTTATGCGGAAGGCAGTGTTGATTTGAAGCCATGCTGTTATGCCGCCAACGATTTTGTCATCATCATGCCCGGACAAATCCTGCAATATACTTACCGAAGCGATGATTTTTCGGCGCGGCTCATTATCATGTCGCGGCGTTTTGCCGAAAACATCGAATTGAGCATGAAGGACGTGATTCCCATATTCCTTTACCTGAGGGAAAACCCGGTAATACATCTGGAAGATGAGGAAATGGCGCATTTGCAGGATTATTACCATATATTGAAAAGGACGACGCAGCAAACTTCCAATCCGTGCCGCATGGAAATGGTGCGCCTGTTGTCGCAGGCTTTTTTCTACGGCGTCAATAATTTGAAGCAGTTGCGGCAGGAGCATACTGTTCGGAAAGACAAAAAAGACAAGTTGTTCGATTCGTTTTACCGCCTGATATTGCAGCATTATAAAGATTCGCGCGAAGTGAGTTTTTACGCCGACAAACTTTGTCTGACGCCCAAACATTTATCTGTCGTTATCAAAAAAGCAACCGACAAATCGGCGTTTGAATGGATAAACGATTATGTGATTTTGGAAGCCAAGTCGCTGC
>JAISWY010000261.1 GCA_031270925.1 Candidatus Symbiothrix sp. | reverse complement strand
ATCGAAAGAAGATTTCAAGGCGATGGACGCTTATCTCGATCTCCTGAACCGATTTGCCGCTTCTCCCGATGCGGAATATATGGAAGTTACGAATACTTTACCTCGCTCTCTCTTTACCGGATTTCCGCAATTGGCGCGGTATTATGTATTCAAACGGATGTATCAATATGGAGGGGACGACGATATTCGTTCTTTTGCGCAGGTTGTCCCTTCGGAAAAAATATGCCAAATAGAAGATAGTTATTGCAGCATTTTCAAAAATATGGCCAATGTAAGTTATATTTTGGATTCAATGATTTTCAATTATTTGGTCAACGATATTCAATATTTTACCTCAATTTACCTGATTTCCGAAAAAGATAAGGAATTGCTGAAAAGCGAACTTTCATCTTTTTTGAGTTATATGTCGGATGTGGCAAGTAAAGCTCGTTTTCCCGAATCCGAAAATCAATTGAATCTATATATTTCGCAAATCAATATAGATACCAATTACAGTTACTTCTATTCCAAAGACATAAAAATCAGCAGGGTAAGAGCATTTATCAAGCACGAGATGGTTTCGACGGAAATTGAAATGGCGGTAAATTTCAAAAAATGGCTGAATTTGAAAAAACGCTCCTCCATTCAAATTTCCGGTGTGGGCGAGCGACAACGGATCGAATTTTTCATGAAACAACGACAATTAGTCGATAGCTTGTAGCGGTTTTATTTTTTTGTTTTAACACATTAAAAATAAGCATCTTAATCGTTATATGTGAATTTTATTTTAGAAATTTAGGTTTTATTTACTACCTTTGCATCTCAATCTAAAAAAGAAAAATATGAAAATTTCAGAAGGAAAACTCGTATCGCTGACTTACGACTTGACGGTAGAAGGTGAATTGATGGAAAAAGCGACCAAAGAACGTCCCTTGACTTTTTTGTTCGGAATGGGAATGATGCTCGAAGCGTTTGAAAAAAACCTTGAAGCAAAACAAACGGGCGATAAATTCGCATTTACTTTAACGCCAACCGAAGCCTATGGCGAACGCGACGACCAGCAGGTAGCAGAATTATCTAAAAAGATATTCGAAATAGACGGTAAATTCGATGACGAAACCATTGTCGAAGGAGCAACTTTGCCGATGATGACTTCCGACGGACACCGCTTGATGGGTTCGGTTTTGGAAATCTTGCCCGAAGTGGTCGTAATGGATTTCAACCATCCCTTGGCTGGCGAAACCTTACATTTCGAAGGCGAAGTGATTGATGTTCACGAAGCTACTGCCGAAGAAATCGCCGCCATCACGCAGCAAGGCGGTTGCGATTGCGAAAGCAAACAGGATAAAAACGGTTGCGACTGCGGTTGCCAAAGATAAAGCATGAACACTTTCGGAAACATTTTCCGGCTTACATCCTTCGGCGAATCGCACGGAGAAGCTATCGGCGGAGTAATCGACGGTTGCCCTGCCGGTTTTTTGTTGGATTTCAATTTTATCCAACAAGAACTTGACCGACGCAAGCCCGGCCAATCCGATATTACCACTTCGCGACAGGAATCCGATCGTGTGGAGTTTCTTTCCGGTGTCTATGACGGCAAAACCACCGGAACGCCCATCGGTTTTATCGTCCGTAACTCCAATCAACATTCGTCCGATTATGATAATTTGAAGGATGTTTTCCGTCCTTCACACGCCGATTATACTTATTTTCAGAAATATGGTCATCGCGACCATCGCGGCGGCGGGCGTTCGTCGGCTCGTGAAACCATTACGCGCGTGGTGGCGGGCGCTATTGCCAAGCAAATTCTTAATAAACAAGGAATTACGATTAATGCTTACACTTCGCAAGTCGGAACAGTTCGTTTGGAAACGGCTTATCAGGAACTGGATTTCGATAAAATTGAAAAAACGCCCGTCCGCTGTCCCGATTGGGAAGTTGCCGAAAAAATGATTGAACTGATTCGCCAAGTGAGATCCGAAGGCGATACGATTGGTGGCGTGGTAACTTGCGTTTGCAAAAATGTTCCCGCAGGCTGGGGAAACCCGGTTTTTGGCAGGTTAAACGCAGCTTTGGCCAATGCGATGATGAGTATCAATGCGGCCAAAGGCTTCGATTACGGCATGGGATTTGATGGCGTTCATCATCGCGGCTCGGAAGTAAACGATTTGTTTTATTCCGATAATCAACACATTAGAACGAAAACCAATTATTCGGGCGGTATTCAGGGCGGCATCTCCAATGGAGAAGATATTTATTTCCGTGTCGCATTCAAGCCCGTCGCTACGCTTTTGCGTGAGCAACCGACGATTGATATTCATGGTAACGAAACCGCTTTGAGAGCTAAAGGACGGCACGATCCTTGCGTTTTGCCTCGCGCTGTGCCGGTTGTAGAGGCGATGGCGGCGGTTACTTTGTTGGATTATTACTTGCAAAATCATTGAATTATGGTTAATTCTTTTTTCAGGGTAAGACACTTTGCTGTTTGAACTGATTTCTGTTTTTTTACTCATAAGTAAATTCACCTTCATACGTCAGAATCTCACCGCCATTGGCGCTTTCTACCACAATATCTAATGGCTCGCCGACAGTCCGGTTACTACTCATTGCCGGAACCTTGCAGGTAAGAGCCCTCGGCGAAAGAACGGTTACACTGCTACACTGTTGGTTGTCTATCAATACCTGAGGAGGAGTTTCAAAGCGGAGTTTATCAACATTGTAATTTTTAGACACTTCTTCGGGCGTCAATGCCCTGTTATAAACCCGAACAGAAAACAACTTGTTACCGTTGGAATAGCGATTCGCACTATTTTCATACACAGAAATATCTCTTGGAGCGTTGTCGTACGTATTGCCTCCCACATAATGCCCCACGAAAAATGAACCGCGCTTTGCCGTATTTTTATTTGTTTTCTCTCTGCAAGAATTCGTTGGACTGCTACAATTAGGGTCGATATATTGTATTGAATTGGTTGTACCGTTGTAATAAAAAGAACGGTTATTCTGGTCTGTAGCGGCGTTATCGTATGTAACAGCTACATTTTTGATATTAGTTGAACCTGGATCGGTAAACTTAACAGTTACGTCGTTACTCCACCAATGATTTCGAAACTTCGGATTAGTATTGTTTGTCATTGCATAGAACCGTACCGAGTTGGCTTTATAATCGGTTTGCTCCCCCCAACCTACGATTCCACCATCGGTAACA
>JAISWY010000259.1 GCA_031270925.1 Candidatus Symbiothrix sp. | reverse complement strand
TAAATAGCACCCATTCGTCGGGCGTGTTTTCCACGCGGATGTCGCCTTTCAGCAGTTGCACCATATTGTAGGAGATGGCCAAACCCAGTCCGTTGCGCGAAAAAGCGGGTTTTCCCTCGCGGTTTTCCAAATTTTCGAGTATCGTATAACGGTCGAAAATGCGCTTGAAATCCTTTTCTCTAATCGAATGACTTTGATTGGAGATGCGAATCAACAATCGGTCGTCTTCAACCGCCGTTTCAATCCGAATCTTTTTGTCTTTGACCGTATATTTAAAGGCATTGAAAACCAGATTGATTAGTATCGTAGTGAGAAAACCTTTATCGGTATTCCATTCGATTTTTGGATTCGACACGATTTCCAAAGCCACACGAGTGGATTCCGAGAGATTGGTAAACAAATTTTCGATTTCATTAATCAAATCGGCCACCTGCAACAATTCGATTTTAGGCTCGCGGTTGCCGGTTTCGATTTTCCGAAATTCTATCAATTCACGTATCAAATTATTCAGGCGATTGGCGTTGCTTTGAATCATCTGCACATAATTGCGCACAAACGGATCTATGCCTTTCTGCGCCAAAATGCGCTCGCAAGGCCCCGAAATCAAGGTGAGCGGCGTACAAAACTCATGGGCTATATTGGTAAAAAAGCGCAACTTGCCTTCATAGACTTCCTTTTGCCGCTTCTTGTCTATTTCGTGCATCAATTTCTGACGGCGTCGAAGCGAGCGCAAACGGAAATGCCGAATCAAGAAATAAATCGCGGCCGCCGCTACCAAAACATAAAAGAAGGAAGCGTAAATCGAACGATACCAAGGATATGCGATTTTGATAACCAGCGAATAAACCGAACTTTCCTTATCCAAAACGCGATTGTGATACTTCACTTGCAGCGTGTAAACGCCGGGCGAAAGGTTGGTAAATGCGGCCTCGTTCGACGAGCCGTTGTTTATCCATTGCTCACTCACGCCCGACAAACGGTAATAATAGGTGTAATTCCAACTGTTCAAATAATCAATAGCCGTAAACGCAAGCGAGAAAAAGTTTTCTTTGGATTTCAAATGCAAAACGGTTTCGTCTTTCTTCTCGATCATTTTTTCAAACAGATTATATGGATTACCGAAAATACGCAAGCGCTCGAAAGTAATCGGCGGCATATAATCCGCAATCGGTGTTTCGTCCTTTCTGACAGCTAAAAAGCCGTTTACGCCACCGAAAAACAGTACATTGTTCCGCTCGTCCCGGAACGAAGCGCCGTCGCTGAACTCTTCGACCTGCAAGCCGTCGGCGCGATCGAAAATCTGAAAAACATTGCTTTCGGTATTGAAAACCGCCAAGCCGCGATTGGTGCTTAACCAGAAATCCGAACCTTCGCCTTGCAGCAGAGCGTGAATGGAATTGCCCGACAAGCCGTTTTTGGAATTGAAAATCTCATAATCTTCGTCCGAACAGTATTTGACCAATCCGTAGCCCGTTCCGAAAAGATAAGCGCCTTGCCGGTCGCGGGCAATCGCTACCACATCGTTGACGGTTTGATTTTTGTATTTATTGAAAAAATTAACGAGTTCGAGCTTGTCCGACAAGGCATTGTAACGAAACGGGCCGTAGCCTTTGTTGCCGAACCAAAAGACCGAATCGTTCTCGGAATAAATCGAAAAGAAATAATTGGATTCAAAATCGGCGTTGTTGATGGTATAATGCTTTGGATTGGTCAAGCGCACTTGCCCGCCGGATTCTTCGATTTGTGCTTTCACAATGCCCAAGCCGACACTCGCGATCCAAAGTTCGTCGTTCGCCGTTTCCCAAATATCATGAATGTAGCGGAACGTCTTCCCATCGATTTGAATATCCAAACGGACGATTTTCTTGGTTTTATACGAATAATAGCACAAGCCTTCCTCGTTTCCAATCCACAAAACCGGCTTTTTGCTTTTCGCGAAACAATAGACCGCATTGTCCTGCAAGACGCTGTTTTGAGCGTGCAAGGCTTCTCTTTTGCAGCGATTGGTGCTTTGATTAAAATCGTAATCGTATAATTTGAGGATGCCGTCGCCTTTCGAGCCAAGCCAAAGCGTGTTTTGATGATCCAAAAAGATGGCGCGAACCGGCCGCTCCATCTTCTCCACCATCCGGTTCAAAACGGTGGAGCGCATCGAATAGAGGCTGTTGGAATAGATGTAAACGCCTTGGCCGTCGGTTCCGATCCAAACCAAATCCTGAAAACGATCTTTCTCCAAGCAAAAAATGCCACAATTAACGTCCAATGTTTCCGTTTGCCAACCGGTCGCCGATTTTTCCAAGACAATCACGCCATCGGTTTTGAAACCGATAAAATAGCTGTCGTGATACCCGATAATCGACGAAATGTTTCCCCGTATATGGATTTCTTCGCTCAAATTGTAAATCAGATCTTCGCTGTGGCGCTGCAAATCGTAAGCATATAAATCGTTTTCGGGCGTAAGGGCGTAAAGAACCCCGTCGTCATAAAAGCAATTTTTCAACTGCGGACGCAACAACAAGGGACATTCCTGCGAAATGAGCGTAATATCGCCCGTCTGTTTGTCCTTTTTTACTTGATAACAAAAATGATAACCCTGGTCGGTAATAATCCATAAAACATTATTTTGGTCGAAAAAGAAACGGATAATATCGGAAAAAATCACACCCGAAACCGACAATTTCTTGAATGAAGCGCTTGCGGCGTGGTAATAAAAAATGCTGTTGCTGTCGGAAATGATAAAAATCGTTTGATCCTTGTCTTTTTCGATGAAAAACAGTTTGCGAAATTCATTGTAATGCACTACGGTATTGGTTCGTGCGTTGTAGCGGTTCAATCCGTAATAAGTTTGAATCCAATATTCATTATTTCCCGTATAAACAATCTTGTCGATGAGGTTTCCCGACAGGAAATTTTCCTCATCCTTGGGCTGGTACGCGTGGATGTCGCGACTGTTCTAAATATTCCATCCGTCGCAGGTGCCGATCATCATCAAACCTTTCTCGTCTTGGCACAAACACGTAATCGAACTGTTCGATAAATTGTCGTTATTTGCGATTTGCTTTAAGTTATAAGCCTTTGGTTCTTGAATAAATAGTAAAAACAGCAATGTTATTATTCCATACAATTTAGTGTTTCCGAATGTAGTTTTTCTAATCATATTTCCGCGTTTTTTGAAATTTATGTAAAAATACTCCATTATATAATCAAAAACAAGCACTTCGCCAAATAAAAAGTACGCACTTTTGACAGAACAGTATAAAATTGTGCCATTTTCAAGTTTTTGAATCGAACCGACCGAATATATAAACTTTTTGATTAGTTTTGTGCAAAATTTTAAATATACAAAAAACAACATGATTAAGCGTAAATTTGCATTATTTATACACTGCGGATTGTTCTGCGCCGCAAGCATGTTTGCCGGCAACGATCCGGTGGACTATGTCAATCCCCTGGTCGGCACACAATCGAAATTTGAATTATCGACCGGCAACACCTATCCGGCCATCGCACTGCCTTGGGGAATGAATTTTTGGTCGCCGCAAACCGGCAACATGGGCGACGGTTGGATGTACACCTACACGGCCGACAAAATCAAAGGCTTCAAACAAACTCATCAGCCAAGCCCGTGGATCAACGATTACGGACAATTTTCTCTGATGCCGATTACCGGCAAACCGGTTTTCGATCAGGAAACACG
Organism: Candidatus Symbiothrix sp.; assembly: GCA_031270925.1. Lineage (GTDB taxonomy): Bacteria > Bacteroidota > Bacteroidia > Bacteroidales > Azobacteroidaceae > Azobacteroides. Next base: position 719 of record JAISWY010000259.1, on the reverse strand, counting down.
CGCCAGCTGGTTTTCGCACAAGGCCGAAATCGCAAAGCCCTATTATTATAAGGTGTATTTGGCCGATCACGATGTTACAACCGAATTGGCGCCGACCGAACGCGCGGCGATTTTCCGCTTCACGTTTCCCGAAACCAATCAATCTTATGTGGTAATTGATGCCTTCGACAAGGGTTCTTATGTTAAAATTCTTCCTTCGGAAAACAAAATCATCGGTTATACGACTAAAAACAGTGGCGGCGTTCCCGATAATTTCAAGAATTATTTTGTCATCGTATTTGATAAGGCATTCTCCTATAATGCGATAGCCGACAACGGCGTTCTCAAGAAACAAATCGAAATACAGAGCAATCATGCCGGCGCCATCATCGGTTTCTCCACGAAACGAGATGAAATTGTACACGCGCGTGTGGCTTCGTCGTTCATCGATTGGGAACAGGCCGAGCGCAATTTGCAGGAATTGGGCGATGATTCGTTCGACCAAGTCGCCGAAAAAGGCCGCCAAATTTGGAACGAAACTTTAGGACGGATTCAAATCGACGACGAGCGAATTGATTTGTTGCGCACGTTTTATTCATGCCTGTATCGCTCCGTGTTGTTTCCGCGCTCGTTTTATGAAATCGACGCACAAGGAAAAGTCATGCATTACAGTCCCTACAACGGACAGGTGTTGCCCGGTTATATGTTTACCGACACCGGATTTTGGGATACTTTCCGTT
>JAISWY010000030.1 GCA_031270925.1 Candidatus Symbiothrix sp. | reverse complement strand
AACGATGAAACCGCCTATCCATACAAGGAAAAAGGACACGGTTTGTTTACCTATTTCCTGCTCAAAAAATGGCAGGAAACAAAAGGCGAAGCTACGCTCGGCGAATTGAGCGATTATATTATTACCAACGTGTCGCAGCAATCAATTGTCGTAAACCGCAAGTCGCAAACGCCTACAGTGATTGCATCGGCCGGTTTGAGCAATAAATGGCAGGAAATCAAATTGAAATAAAGTACAAGATGAAACAATATTTATTAATCGCAACACTATCGGTTGCATTTGCCGTTACTCCTTTCGCGCAAGACAATCGCAACGTAATGGAAGAATATGAAAAGTTCCGCAATCAGGCTAAAAAGGAGTACAGCGATTTCCGCACTCGCGCCAATGCCGATTACGCCCATTTTATGCGCGAAGCATGGAAAAATTTCGAGAGCGAAGAAGCAGTTCCCGCACCGGTTATTCCCGATAATCCGGTGCCGCCGGTGATTATTCCGAAAGATACGCCCAAGCCCAAACCCGAAAACAAACCCTTGCCGATTGATACGCTCATCGACAAGCCCGTATTGCCGCCCGCGCCGCCCAAACCGGTTGCGCCCATTCCCGAAATCAAGGAGTCGCAGGAGCAGTGGTTCGAGTTCGTGTTTTACGGCACGCCTTGCAGAGTGCGCTTGTCCGAAAATCGGCGGTTTCACTTGCCGGATACCGAAACGGAAACTTTGGCCGAACACTGGGAGAAATTGTCGCAACCGGATTACAATAATTTGATTAACGATTGCCTTGCTTCGCGCGAAAAATTGTCGTTGTGCGATTGGGCGTATTTGCAATTACTCGCAACTTTGTGCGACACGTTTTTAGGCGCTTCGTCGAATGAATCCACGTTCTTGCAATTTTTCCTGCTTGTGCAGTCAGGCTACAAGGCTCGCTTGGGACAGGACAATAAAGGAACAATATATCTCTTATACGCAAGCGATTACTCCATTTACGGCAAGAGTTATTATCGTTTGGATGCCGGAAAATTTTATCTTGCCAAAGAACCTTCGGAAAAATCGTTGCACATCCTCAATCAACCCTACGAAAAGGAGCAGACATTGAGTTTGCTGATTCCCAATGCACAGCAATTCAGCGAAAAGCAATCGAACGAGAGAACACTTGTTTCCGAACAATATTCATCCGCAAGCGTAAAAATTTTGACCAATAAAAATTTGATTGATTTTTACGATACCTATCCGGCATCTACGCTCAACAACGACGAATCGACCCGGTGGCGGTTTTACGCCAATACGCCTTTGAGCGAATCGGCGAAACAAATGCTCTATCCGGCTTTATATCAAGCCATTGCAGACAAAAGCGAAGAGGATGCAGCAAACATTCTGCTCAACTTTGTGCAAACGGCTTTCGTGTATGAGTTCGACGACAAGGTTTGGGGCGGCGACCGCGCCTTTTTCGCCGAAGAAACGCTGTATTATCCGTACAGCGATTGCGAAGACCGTGCCATCCTGTTTTCGCGTTTGGTGCGCGACTTGATGCACTTGGAAGTGGTTTTACTCTATTTCCCCGGTCATTTGGCTGCCGCAGTGCATTTCAACGAAAACATCGACGGCGATTATTTGACGGTGGCCGACAAACGCTTCCTTGTCTGCGACCCGACTTATATCAACGCTCCTGTCGGAATGACAATGGAAGGTTATGAAAACAAGAAAATTACAGTGGTAACGCTGAATAATACCGAAAGTAAAAAATAAAAACTATTGTTTTTTAGACTTGCTTCAAAATAAATTTTCACTAACGTTTCCAAATTTTAAAAAAAAGCATTACCTTTGCAGCCGGGTAAGTCCTATACGGTCAGCTCCCTTCGAATCCTCCAGGGCTTGACGGCAGCAAAGGTAGTTGGTTGTAGCGACGCGATGTAGTCAGCTTACCCTTTTTTTATTTTAAAGGATTTCATCTCCGAAGAGAGTCGCAGCGCTGGCATCCTTGATTGTAACCCGAACCAAATCGCCGACCCGATGCTTGCCTTTATCGAAAATCACAACTTTGTTTTGCGATGTTCGGCCGAATAATTGTTCGCGCGAACGTTTGGAATATCCTTCAACCAACACTTCCACGGTTTTGCTGATGTCTTCGCGGTTGCGCATCAACGATAATTCGAGTTGCAAGGCGATGATTTCTTCCAGGCGGCGCACTTTCACGTCTTCCGGCACATTATCTTCCAGACGTTTGGAAGCGTAAGTTCCCGGCCGTTCGGAATATTTAAACATGAAAGCCGAATCGAAGCCCACTTCGTGCATCAGCGACAAGGTTTCCTGATGGTCTTCTTCCGTTTCGGAGTGAAATCCGGCAAATAAATCGGTTGAAATGGCGGCTTCGGGAACGATACGGCGGATGGCGGCGATTCGGTCCAAATACCATTCGCGCGTGTATTTGCGGTTCATCGCTTTCAGAATTTTAGAGCTGCCCGATTGCGCCGGCAAATGAATCTGTTTGCAGATATTCGGGTATTTTGCAATAATTTCGAGTGTTTCGTCGCTCATGTCTTTCGGATGCGACGTGGTAAAGCGGATGCGCATTTCGGGGGCGGCCAAAGCGACCATTTCGAGTAAACGCGGAAAAGTAATGGTATCGTCATGGCCGACCTGATTCGCCATCCCCTGCCAACAGTAAGAATTAACGTTCTGTCCCAAGAGTGTAACTTCTTTATAAGCTTGTTTCTGCAAGACTTTCAATTCGTTCAAAATACTTTCCGGCTCGCGGCTCCGTTCCCGTCCGCGCGTGTAAGGCACGATGCAATAAGTACAAAAATTGTTGCAGCCGCGCATGATGGAAATAAATCCCGAAATTTTTACGCCCGATAATTTTAAAGGAATCACATC
>JAISWY010000435.1 GCA_031270925.1 Candidatus Symbiothrix sp. | reverse complement strand
CCGGCTATTTTTTTCGGAATCAATAATATCAATATTCAATTGATTAAATCCCTGTTCCCCAAACTGCGTATCGTCGCCCGCGGCAATGTGATAAAAGTGATTGGCGACAAATTGGAACTGGTCGCCTTTGAGGAGAAAATCAAGGAAATGGAAGCGCATTGCCAAACCTACAATCTGCTGACGGAAGAAGTGATTCGTCGCATCGTCAAAGGTCAATCGGAAAACGTTGTTGCAAAGCAAGATAACCTGATTATTTATGGGATGAACGGCAAACCCATCATGGCGCGTTCGGAAAATCAACAACGTTTGGTGCAGGCTTTTGAAACTCACGACATGGTTTTCACCATCGGGCCGGCCGGTTCGGGAAAAACCTATACGGCCATTGCCTTGGCGGTTCGTGCGTTGAAAAACAAGGAAGTGCGGAAAATCATTTTAAGTCGTCCGGCAGTGGAAGCGGGCGAAAAACTGGGTTTTCTACCCGGCGATATGAAGGAAAAAATCGACCCCTATCTTCAACCTTTGTACGATGCGTTGGAAGATATGATTCCACTTGCCAAATTGAAAGACCACCTCGAAAATAAAATCATCCAAATTGCGCCTTTGGCTTTTATGCGCGGACGAACGCTGAACGACGCCGTCATTATCTTGGATGAAGCACAGAACACAACTACGCAGCAAATCAAAATGTTCCTGACTCGTTTGGGCATAAATGCTAAAATGATTATTACCGGCGATGTTACGCAAATCGACTTGCCGCTTTCGCAACAATCGGGTTTGATTCATGCTTTGAGGATTTTAAAAAATGTGCCGGGAATCGCTCAAATCGAATTGGGAAAGGAAGATATTGTGCGGCATAAGTTGGTACAGTACATTGTGGAAGCCTACGAGAAGCGGGAAACAAATCCACAATCCTCTGAAAATCAAAATAATAAAATCTAATTTCTCACACGTTTTAATTTCAAACCAAAACATAGCTCCAATACCGTGTATCCGAATTAACCGGACATAAAGGTATATAGCCCGAAAGCAGTCGTTGTTTCCGAATAACCCAGGGATGTTGCTTTTGCAAAGTTTGATGCTTTTGGAAAATACTTCCCGGTTGTGCATCGAAATCGACAAAAAAAGCGCCTTCGGATTCGGGAGCGAGAATATTTTCGGAAAATTGCAACGCTAAATACCCCATGCTTTTTCGCATATTGATTTCTACACAAGGATGTAAAAAGTATTGATTATCAGATATATAAATCATCATATCTACCCCAATTGTTCCTTGGTAGCAGGGTGCGTACCGGCTTTTCAATTGAACAAGAAGTAATGCTTTTATTTCCTGTAATATTTCGGTTGAGATATATTTTGTAACTTCTTGTAATAAAATAATTTGCGATGCTAAACGGCTTTTCTCATAAGCGCCTTTGGCATTGGTTTGAAAAACGGAATAGCCCAAAAATCGAATTTCATTTGGATTTAGAATTTCAAAGTGCATCGAAAAATCCAATCGTTTCTCCAAGGCTTTTTCGATGGAAACCTGAGTTTGTTTGCGCAACATTCCGCCGATAATTCGGCGTTCCGATTGCGCTAATTTTCCGGAAGGAAGCCATAACAATCCTCGTCCGGAAGATGAAAATGGCGATTTAAGAACTTGTTTTTCAGATTGTTGAGATAAATATTTTTCAATATCTTCAATGGATGAGAAAAACTGCGGGAGAATGTTTTTTTCGATTTCGGGAATCGAATGGATAATATTGGATAATACTTAGTGTGCAGCAAAACGGCTTCCCAAACGACGTAAATCATCCGTCCAAGTTGGAATTTGCCAATTGAGCGAATATTGCCGGTCGATTTTTTCAAAATAATGAAGGCTTTGCGGCGAAACTCCCCACGGCGCGACAGTTTGTTGTTTTAATGGTTTGCTGTTTGGATTGATTTCGGAAACGACGATCGGTTCGGCAATCGTAAACGCTTGAATTAGAGATTGAAACGAATAGGGTAGGGGATGTTCGATTAAAACATAGTCGTTTGAATTGGCGTACCAGGCAGGCAAAAAAGCCAAATCCCGCTGCATTTTTACCTGATTTTCAGGCGCTTGATAATAAGGAGAAGCGTTGAGGAGGGCTGTTTCATGTCCCGGATTAAACCAATGAATCATCGTTTGATTTCGAGCGAGCAGGTAATCCATTCGGGACAAAATCGCGCGTGGTATTTTTTGTAGAAATTGATGGCCGGTTCGTTCCATTCCAGCACTTGCCAGATCATTCCGCGGAATCCGCATTCTTTGGCTTCGATAATCAATTGGTCGAAAAGCAGGGTACCGATGCCGTTACCGCGCATTTCTTCCATTACGAAAATATCTTCGAGATACATCAATTGTCCGCGCCAAGTAGAAAAACGGATGTAGTAGAGTGCCATGCCGCAAATTACACCTTTCGATTCGGCCACAAACGCCCACCAAACGGGATGTTCGCCGAAACCGCTTTCGGTAAATTCGTCCAAGCCGATTACCAATTCGTGTTCGGCTTTTTCGTATTTGGCCAGTCCCCTGATGAGTTCCAGTAGAGCCGGACAATCTTTCTTTTTCGCTCTCCGAATGATGACGTTTTGCATATTATGAATAGTGTGTTGTTATTTGGAAATGATTTGTTTCTTGATTGAAATAAACATCCGGCGACTGAAAAAAGTTTTCCAAATCGCCGTTTTTAGCTAAAAATTGCGGTGTTCCGGTGGTTAATCGGCCATGAGCGCCCATCAGCCATAGCCGGTCGGCCAATTGATATGCCAAATCGACGTCGTGCGTAGCAAGGAAAATGATTTTTTGCATTTCACGGCTCAAACGACTCAACAACTGCATGATTTCCACTTTACTCGGAAAATCAAGGAAAGCCGTCGGTTCGTCCAATAGAATGACGGGCGTTTGTTGAGCTAAAGCCTTGGCAATCATTGCTTTTTGCCGTTCGCCATCGCTTAGTTCGAGAATTTGCCGGTTGGCCATGGCTTGGATGCGGACTTGTTCGAGGGCTTCATCCGTGATACAGGAATCTTCGTTTGATAATCGTCCCCAGAAACCGGAGTAGGGTAGTCGTCCTCGACTTACGAGTTCGCGAACCGACAAATCGGATATTTGAATTTTTTCGGTCAAGACAACGCTGATTCGTTGTGCGCGTTGGGATTCCGAATAATTCCATAAATTTTGATTATCCAAACGGATTTCGCCTGATAAGGGTTTTTGGAAACCGGCCAATGTGCGGAGTAAGGTTGATTTTCCTACGCCGTTGGCACCGAGCAGGCAAGTCAGTTCGCTGCTGAAAAGTTCAGCATTGAGTTTTCGGGCGATGATTTTGTTGCCTTTTTTTCCCGGATAACCAATGCTTAAATCCAGAATGTGGATGGTAGGATTCATGGAATCAAGTAAGTCATTTTGATGCCTATAACCTGATTATGTGATGCTTGAAAATCATTTCCGCGACTGCTGGAGAAAATATCCGACAGTCCGAAATAGTAGCGGCCTTCCAAAATGAAACTGCCGATGCCGGTGCGGATTTCCAAACCTCCGCCGCCTGTGATGCCGTAATCGAAATGGTTTTGGATTTTCCGGTCGAAATAGTCGAGATATTCCGATTTTGCAGGATCTGTATCTTCGATTTCCAATACTTTTTCGCTCAAATTGTAAGCGATTTGCGGGCCGAGGTTGAAAATTAAGCGCGAATGTTTTCCCAAATTAAAATAAAT
>JAISWY010000433.1 GCA_031270925.1 Candidatus Symbiothrix sp. | reverse complement strand
GTTAAAGAACTTTTAAGTTTTTATTATGCGGGGTCGTTTTTGTACGAAAAAACGCCTCGCTTTTTTTGTTGTCACTCGACACAAATTTACGATTTATTTTTCTAATTCACAAATAAATATACACAAAATATAAGGGAAACATAATTTTTTATTTTTAAATTCAAGCCAATGATTTTCCGATAACCTGTTGCTTATATATCGAACCGTTTCTTTGGCTGCTCGCCGGGATTGTCGAAACATCGCGAATATTTCATCTGAGAGCGTCCTTAAGGTTATTCATATTGAAGCCTTTCGGGCTTTCGGACAGTCAATTGAGTGAAAAGATTAAGCCCTAAAACCTTATATTTGCTTCCGATCGAGAAAAAAAATCAATCGTTACATAATGTTAAATATCTTACATTTTACATTTCCAATTAAATAATATTGTAAATTTGCAGCCGCGGAAAGATGAGGAATAGTATTAAAAAAAGAAATGAATAGTACATCAAGTTTAAAATTAAATTGCAAATATGCTTGTAAAGAAATATCAATTAAGTCTATTTTGCATTTGCATATTCTTCATTTGTCCGGCAGTCCACTCACAGGAAGCCGCGAAGATTAGCAATGCGGTACCGTCGTTGGCAATCGGCACCAATCTTCTCTATGACCTTAGTTACACTATGAATCTGGGTGCAATGAATCTGAGCACAGAACTATCTTTGAACAAGAATTTCACACTGAAATTACCCATTACATGGAATCCGTGGGACGTCGAAGAAACCCAACGCAGTCGTCTCCTCTTGGTACAACCGGAACTTCGATGGTGGTTGTGCGAAGTTTTTTTCGGTCATTTTTTGGGAATCCATACGCATTGGGCTTGGTTTAATGTAAGCAGCCGTCATAGCGGAAACGTGGAAAATTACCGCAACGAAGGCTGGTTGCTTGGCGCTGGTTTATCTTACGGTTACCAAATTTATTTGGCTCCGCGTTGGAACTTGGAATTGAGTATCGGCGCCGGTTACGCATTCACCTCTTATGATAAATACGAATGTAAAGATTGTGGCAGATTGCTCGAAGAAAACAATATTTACCACTATTTCGGCATCACACAAGCGGGAATCACATTAATCTACCTTTTAAAATAAGCTCGGTCATGAAATCCAACTATCTCTTTATATTATCGTTGCTTTTCGTTTTTGCTTCATTCAACAGTGAAAAAATTATTGCAGAAAACAGCGTTACAGTACAACAAAATCAGTTTCAATTCGTGAAAGGCAATGTGATAATCGATTTTACTATTCATATAAACGGACGGAAATTCTATAAAAAAAGTCAGTGGATTTTTACGCCGGTTATGCAAACGCCCGGCGGGCAGATGAAAATTTTTCCTTCCGTGATTGTAAACGGCAAACTGCGAGAAAAGCTCTATCAACGCTCGTTAAGTTTGAACGGCCGGGATCACGACGAAAATATTTATGCAATATTAACAATCGATCATTCTTTGGAAAACAACGAAGCCAACTATCACATCGAATTACCGTTCGAACCGTGGATGAATAAAGCCTCGCTCTCGCTATGGGAAGACCGTTGCGGATGTCACACTTTAGCTTCCTTAGCCGATTGGGCAGGCAAGTCGAAAACAGGCGACAAAATCCGAAAGAACGAGAAAATAGCCGATTGGTTCGGAGAATACGAACGACCTTTGGCCGCTCATTTGAAGGTGCCGGAACAGACGCCTTGGACATATACCTTTTCGCCGGTTATTCAATGGGTTATCCCCGAAAAAGAATTAGTTAAGAAACGCGATGAAAGCGGCGAAGCTTATCTGATTTTCAAAACCGGAAATTGGGATATTCTGCCCGATTTGGCAAATAATAAAGCCGAACTGCATAAAATCGAACAAAGTCTGGAATACATCAAGGGAGAACCAACTGCAATCATAACTTCTTGTTTTATAACAGCTTACTCATCGCCCGAAGGTTCGACTGAAAGCAATATGAAACTATCGCAAAACCGCGCCGAAGCCTTGCGGAATTTTGTAAAACAGAAATTCGATATTCCCGATAATATTTTGTCGGCCGAAGGAATGGGCGAAGCATGGGATGAGTTAATCTCTATGGTTGAGGCCGATACGAAAATTGAAAACAAAGCGAGAGTCTTGCGGATTATGCGCACGGTCAGTATCAAGGACGGACGCAAAAAGCAATTGATGAACCTCTCCGGCAAACGACCTTACAATTATATGCGGGAACACCTCTTCCCTCGCTTGCGCCGCGTGAACTACAAAATCGAATACACCATTCCGTCGTTTACAGTCGAACGGGGCAAGGAATTGCTCAAAACCAAACCCGGAATGTTGAGTTTGGAAGAACTGTACACCATCGCCAATACTTACGAAAAAGGCAGTGAGGCTTACAATCAGGTATTCAATACGGCTGTGAATCTCTATCCGCAGAACCCAATCGCCAACGTGAACGCCGCTGCTGTAGCGCTGTTGGGCAATAATTATACGGTCGCCACTTCCTACCTCAAAAAATATCCGAACGAAACAATTACTTGGAACAACCTCGCCGTCGTTTACATGCACGAAATGAAATTCGACGAAGCGGAAAAATACTTGAAAAAAGCGCAGAACGAGGGCGTTCTGGAAGCCGGTCGCAACCTGATTGTTTTGGAAGATCTACGGGAAGCAGATGCCGCTTATCGGGCCATGAATGTCGATTACGAATTATACAAAAAAATCATGAACGGAAAATAAATGGAAAAATGAAACGCATACTTTACAATATACTGCTAATAATCAGCATTCTAACGCTACATTCCTGTATTACGGAAGATTGGAAGGGTTGTGATATCGACTCGGTGGCTTTCCATTTGCTGTTTAGCTATTCGGATGAAGATTCGCCGAGTCTGTTCGAAGCCACAGCCATTAAAAACGGAACATTATTTATATTTGATGAGCAGGATAGCTTGATAGCTCAGTTGCCGATTACGAATCCGGTTTTAAATCAGAAATACCACGTCGAATTGGAATTGGATTCCGGAATGTATCAATTTGTTACATGGTTTTATCAAAACAGTGCGCCCTATTATTTTACGATTCCGCAACCCGAAATCGTTAGAATGAAAGAAGCGGCGCGCTTAAATGTCCTGATTCCACAAGAAAGTAGCCGTACATTTACCAACTTCGACTCCTCTTCCCGATTGGTTTACGGACAAACGCAAATCAACGATTTGGAACAATTGACTGGAAAAAAACCGATTGAGATTCCCTTGGAATTGGATTACAACTCTATTCACATCCGTATCAACGGTTTGGAAAAAACGGACGACGAATACGAAATCAGCATTACCGACAACAACGGCATTTATTCGTTCGACAATACCATCCTGCCAATGGATGATTTTCATTATACTTCGACTACCCGTTTTCAAGACAATTCGGATGTATTGACGGCTTCTTTAAATGTCCTGAAATTGCAACACGGCCATACACGGCCTATTTTGCTAATCAAAAACATAACTCAAGACCGTCTGATTTACACAGGCTCTTTAATCTCCATATTGCAGGAAGCCTATCACAATAATGGAGTGATTGACTTTCAACATACCCATATTTTTTATTTGGAATTGTTGATGAACGGAGAAACCATTTCGGTTTTAATTAACGATTGGAACGATCCCAAAAATTGGAATGGCAATACGACTTTATCGAATTAATAAACAACGAATTAAAAACAACGCACTAAACAAAAAATAATATGAGAAGGATAGAAAACAATCTGTGCTACTTGCTATTGATTACTTTTACTCTTATGTCTTGCCGCGAGGATTGGGAATGGGGCAAAACACCTACGGACGAAAGCATACAAAACGTTTTTATACCGTTATCGCTCCCCTACAAAAATCAGCAATCACCCTTACGATCAATGAATACCGATGCCGAAAAACATATCGGCACCATCGATGTATTATCGTTTAAAACGGAAAACGGGAAATTATATTTCGATTATCATGTTTCTGTAAATCCACCAGATATCAATTCCCGCGGATTTACGGTAGCATTACAAATCAAACCCAACCAGCATTTGGTTGTTATTGCCAATGCAGCACAATCTGTCGGGGAGTTAGTTGAAGACATCGAAAACAGCCACGACGCCATTGAAAAAACCTCGATGCTTGAGCAATTGACGATTCCATTGCCGGAAAGCGGGAAATGGGATACAGACGTGACTTACCGCACTTTGCCCATGTGGGGCGAGACCGACGAAAATATTACGGTGGATGCCAATGCTTCTATTGCACCGACGACGATTATTTTACTGCGTATGGTGGCCAAAATCGACGTTGTTTTGAAAGACGATGCGACGTTGGCAGCTAAATTTCACTTAAAAAGCGTTCGATTATACAATTATGCTACAGAAGGACGGATTGTACCCGATGCTTCGGTCATCCAAAAGGTCGGCAATGATAAATATGTAACAGCGCCCTCGCTACCATCCGGTTATGATCCCAATCGTGCAACCCCTGTTTGCGCCTATTATGACGATTTTACCACTCCGGGCGAAGCCGGCAAAGCGATGCGCGGCGTCATTTATGCTTTTGAAAGTCAAGCGCCGGATATTACCGATCCATTGAAAGCCACCTGTTTAGTTGTTGGAGGGTTTTTCAACGGTTCTTCCGATACGACTTATTACCGGATCGATTTCATTAAGTCGAATGAAAATTCGTTCATGGATATTCTGCGTAATCATTCCTATACCATTACAATAACGAAAGTTGAAGGAAAAGGTTATGATACGCCGGAAGAAGCTTTTGAACATAAATCGACGAACATGGAGGTTACAGTGTTGGACTGGAGATCCATCGGTATTTCGGAAATAGAAAATGTGATTTTCGATGGTTACTATTATATGGGCATCGACCGCGACAGTTTGGCTTTTTCAAGAAATTCATTGGTGGAGGGAACTCACAAAGCAAATAATACATTGACCGTTGTTACCGATTATATGCCCGGATGGGAAGTCAAATCCATAATCGATTCGGTGGCTAATCCCTCCGTGAATTTAGCCACTCCGGATAATCGAAGTTCATCATGGATCAAAATATCTTCTTATAAAGAAGATGCCAATGCTTTGGATAAAAAGGTTTATATTTATTTAAACGAATTTTCGGCAGCCGATCCTAATGCGACACGGACGGCTATCATTACACTCAAGGCCGGACGGTTGGAATATCCCATAAAAGTGGTTCAATACAATATAGAAGCCGTTTCGGTAGAACTATACAGCGACGAGAACTACAGTGAGCCGCAAGAATCGCCCGTTTATCATTATTTCAAGAGTGCCACTACCCCTTCCCAAAGTATTAGTTTCTATGTTCGATGGATGCCCAAGAATGCACCTTTGTTTATTAAAGGTTCTATTGTTCAAATGGGGATTCCATTTGTAAACTATGTAGTAGGAGAGCCGCTCTTCGGTGTTATAGAAAATGGAGGCTTTGCGAACGAGGAAGATCCAAAAGGTTTAAAGCCTTACACTATAACTACTCCGGTAGTAACCCCTAGCGATTATTCACAAGGTTATAAAAAAGCCGCCAATATTATTTTCTCCGTCAGCAACGGTATCGAAACGGAAGAAAAAGTGCTGACTGTATGGCACGAATATGTCCCGTAAAAACTTGCATGCAAAAAAAATTTGCAAATAGTAAAAAAAAGAGTACTTTTGCAGTCGTTTTTGCGAAAGCGCGGGTCCTATAGCTCAGTTGGTCAGAGCACCTGACTCATAATCAGGGAGTCCTTGGTTCAAGCCCAAGTGGGACCACGAAGAAATAGAGAGAGTTACAAAGAATTGTGGCTCTCTTTTGTTTTATAGATGATTGGCGGGGGGGCTGGCTCAGTTGCAAAACCCTGTGTTAAGCAGAAGCGACAGACCGCAGGTCTGAATATCAATAACCCCCAATGAAGCGAAGCGATTGGGGGATAGAGAAATAAGCACTCTCCCCTCAACCCCGAAGTGGGTTGAATATA
>JAISWY010000413.1 GCA_031270925.1 Candidatus Symbiothrix sp. | reverse complement strand
TATGGCAACCGTTATTTTAGATTACGATGCTCGTAATGTCAAAGCAAAGAGAACGTTAGATTATATTCTTTCAATGGGGGTTTTTAAGGTAAAAACAAAAAAAACAAGCATGGATAAAGCATTTGAAGATATTGAAAAGGGACGGATCCGGAGGTTAATTACACCTCAAAAATGCTGAATGAAATGGATGAAAAGGCTAAACTAACACCGAAGGAATTTTTTAATCTATTTTCCGGATTTGAAATAGAAGCCTTATATGTGGTAATATCGGATTTGGCCAAATCCGATTTGCAAAACATCATAAGCTATATTTCAGCATCCGAAAGCATTACGACGGCAAAGTACGTAGCACGCGGTATTTTGTCGGAAATGAAAAAATAGGACGCTTTCCGGCTATCAAAGGGAACAGGCACCCTGAAAGCGCGTCATGTCGAGCGGAGCGGAGCGTAGTCGAGACATCTGATTTACACATTATGATCCCTGTACTTACAACAATTGCTGCTAAATTAAAAGCAGATGTCGCCACGCGGTCGCCACGCTCCCTTGGTCGACAGGACGGGACGCTCAAGTACAATTCGGGATGTAGATATTAACCGGTATATCTTGTTTATTTTTCATCCCTTAAATATCTCTATGTGATCATTTTATCCTTTTTTAATCGCTCTACCGCCTGCCGAATACTCCATAAGCCAAAATCCTCGGCTCGAATTTCCGCCAACGCAAGAAAAAACAATTCCGAAACATCATCGTCGGCATGGAGTGGTGTTGTGTCGTTCACTTCAAAAGCATAAAAAAAGTCGAGCGTATGCACTTCCAAATCGGAATAATTATAAATATTCGGAATCGAAAACAAATAACGCGGCCGGGATACCTGCAAACCGGTTTCTTCTTTGATTTCGCGCTCTATAGCTTCTTCGCCCGATTCGCGCAAATCGACAAAGCCGCCGGGCAGATCCAATGCGCCTTTGGCCGGTTCATGGGCGCGACGAGCCACCAATAATCGACCGTTTTTGTCGAAAATGAAAGCGGCGACGGCGGCCGCAGTATTAAAATAATACACGAAACCGCAATCATCGCACCGCTTGGATTTAAAATCGTGTACGATAAAGTGTTTAAAACCGCATTTCGGGCAAAACCGGAATGTTTCGAGGGGATGTTTATCCATTTTTTTTTCTTTAAAGTGCAAAATTAAATATTTTTACGATATGCAATATCAAACATTGTATTAACTTTGCAATCGAATCTATTTTCATATTTATGAATCAAGAAATACTCGAAAATATCTGCCAACTCAAACGCGAATTGATACCGAATATGCGCTTGATTCTTTTTACGAAATCAGGATGGATGTATAATATCAATTTAATTGAATGAAACGTTTTTTCTTTTTTTTCTCATTATCAATCATTTTCCCGCTCTCATCGCATGCACAGGCGCTGGAAGAGGCTTTTCGCCTATATTCCGAAAAACAATACACCGAAGTTGTCCCACTTTTGGAAGCCGCCCTGCAATCGAAAAAAAAGGATGCCGCCAAGCAATTCATCGAAATTTACCCACTTTTGGGCGAAATTTATTACATGCAATACCGCTTTCAAAAATCGGCCGACGCCTATAAGCATTTCATTGATTTATTGGCGACCGAAAACCGGAAGCAAGAAATCGACAGCATACAAATCTTAATGGACAAAGCCGGACGCGCCGCCCGAATGTTACACCGTTGCGAAGATATTCAAATGATAGACAGCGTGATAATCGACAAAAAACATTTTTTGGAGACTTATCTTCTGACTTCCGAAAGCGGCTCGCTCCACTGGGAAAATGGAACAATCGTTTATGAAAATCCGTTACACGATAAACGCTATTTCGCTGAAAAACAATCCAATAGCAAAAGTTGCCTATTCTCCGAAATCCGCTTGCAGGACGAATGGAGCGACCGCAAGCAATTATCCATCCCCTGCGACTCGATGGCCGATTTGAATTTCCCTTTTGCCTTGCCGGACGGATTCACGCTTTACTTCGCTTCCACCGATAAATCTTCTATCGGTGGCTACGATTTATTCGTTACCCGTTACAATTTGAATAACGATACTTGGCTCACTCCCAATCAGTTGGGAATGCCGTTCAATTCCATCTACAACGATTATCTATTGGCCATCGACGAACCGAACCGCATCGGCTATTTTGCCACCGACCGTTTTCAAAACGAAGAAAACGTAATTGTTTACACCTTTATTCCCAACGAAGAATTTATTTCCATCGAAACGGAAAATGAAAACGAACGCATCGACCGTGCGCAAATCGCCTCAATCAGAGCAACTTGGAAACCGGATACGGATTACGCCGCATCGCTAGCGCAAATCCGCCAAAGCATCAAAAACGAACAGGCGCAACTTGAATACGATTTCGCTTTCCCAATTGATGACAACCGAATTTATCATTCGCTCATCGATTTTAAAAAAGCCGCCGCCCTGCAAGCTTTCCGCAAATCGCAAGAACTAAAATCGGATATGCAGTTGATAAAAAAGGAATTGGACAATTTACGATTGGAATATTCCCAAGCCGGAGCCACTAAAAAACAAATATTAAGGGCGACGATTTTGTCAAAAGAAGAAAAATTACAATCTTTGTACCGTCAGTCCGCATTGTTTGAAAAAAATGCACGCAATTTTGAAATAAAATAGATATGGATTTACTTATTGTCATCGTTCTCTGCCTAATCGGAATTTTATTGATTCTGGCAGAAATTTTCTTGATTCCCGGCGTCACAATTTCCATTGTCGCCGGAATCGCCGCTTCCATCGGTGGCGTTTATTACGCTTTTACCCATTTGGGAGCAACGGCGGGCATCATCACTTTGTTGATTATGCTGACCGTCATCATCGCTTCGTGCGTGTATTTGGTCAAGTCGAAAACATTGGACAGCATTGGTCTAAAGACCGACATCAATTCCACGGTGGCAGGCGACGACGAACTGAAAATTGCCGTTGGCGATGAAGGAATTGCCGTTTCCCGATTGAACCCTATCGGAAAAGTACAAGTGAACGGCATCGTAATAGAAGGTAAATCGGCGAACGATTTCATCGACGAACGTTCCGAAATCGTGGTAACGGCCGTTTCGCGTAATCAACTGATTGTCAAACTTAAACATTAAAATAAATTCTTATGATTGAAGCAACAGCTTTTCTTTGGGTTATTCTCGTGGTAGCGGTCATTATCCTGCTATCGATTTTCTTTTATTATGTGCCTTTCGTGCTTTGGATTAATGCCAAGGCTTCGGGCGTAAGTATTTCACTGGTTCAGCTCTTTCTTATGCGGTTGCGGAAAGTTCCGCCTCCTGTAATCGTGAATGCGATGATTGAAGCGCACAAAGCCGGTCTTCGCAACATTACCCGCGACCAATTGGAAGCGCATTATTTGGCCGGTGGACACGTCGAACGGGTGGTTCACGCTTTGGTGTCGGCCGAAAAGGCGAATTTGGCCTTGAGTTTTCAAATGGCTACAGCTATCGACTTGGCCGGTCGCGACGTATTTCAGGCCGTGCAGATGTCGGTCAATCCGAAAGTGATTGATACTCCGTCGATTACAGCTGTGGCTAAAAACGGCATTCAGCTATTGGTTAAAGCCCGTATCACGGTTCGCGCCAACATCAAGCAATTGGTCGGTGGAGCCGGCGAAGAAACGGTTATCGCTCGCGTGGGCGAAGGCATTATTTCTTCCATCGGTACGGCCGAAACTCACAAGGAAGTTTTGGAAAATCCCGACAATATCTCCAAAGTGGTATTG
>JAISWY010000245.1 GCA_031270925.1 Candidatus Symbiothrix sp. | reverse complement strand
ACAGGAGTGGACATTACCGCCCGTCATTCCCGCAATGACGGTAACAAAGTCGTTTTCATCAAGCAATGTCCCGAATGTGGCGAAGTGTTGCGGCGTATTGATGGCGAAGCCGCGCATTACTGTCCCAACGAAAATCACTGTCCGCCGCAAATCAAAGGCAAAATCGAGCATTTTGTCGGACGAAAAGCGATGAATATCGACGGATTAGGCGAAGAAACGGTTCATTTGCTGTACGAAAACAACTTACTGCACAATATTGCTGATATCTACGAACTCAAAGTGCCGGATTTGGCGCGACTCGAACGGCTTGGCACCAAATCGGCTTACAACATCAAAGAAGGCATTCAAAAATCGAAAGAGGTGCCGTTTGAGCGGGTATTGTTTGCGCTCGGCATCCGTTTTGTGGGCGAAACAATCGCCAAAAAACTGGCCAACGCTTTCGTTTCAATCGAAAATATTGAAAAAGCGACAGTTGAAGAATTGACCGCCGTGGATGAAATCGGCGAACGCATCGCCCAAAGTGTAGTAACTTATTTTGCTGATAATCAGAATATTGAAATCGTAAACCGCCTGAAATCTTACGGATTGCAAACGACGCTCTCGGAAGAAAAACAGCAAGCGAAAGGTACAACGTTCGAAGGAAAAACCATCGTCATCAGCGGCACGTTTGCGCAACATTCGCGCGACGAATATAAAAGTCTGATAGAGCAATACGGTGGCAAAAATGCAGGTAGCATTTCCGCTAAAACCGCCTTTGTTCTCGCAGGCGAAAACATGGGGCCGGAAAAATTGAAGAAAGCCGAAAAATTAGGTATTTCCCTTATCAGTGAAATGGAATTTCTACAGATGATTGCCGATAAAACGCTAATGATCTAAATCGGCCGAAAGAATCTCAATCTGCAAATCCTTCTTGCTCAGCGTTACCGCCGAAGGATACAAGTAATTGGCAGGTGCATATTCGGTCGTAGAACTTCCGTAATACGACGATTGCGTACTCGACATGATTTGAATCGGAATCAAACGCACTTTCAGTTCGGTTTTCGTCGGATCGGCAGCCATGTCGGCCATTGCCTGTTGAATCATATTGGCGATGTTGGCAAAAGTGTAGGTATTTGTTCCCGAATCGAAAGTCGTGAGGTACGACGTTACATTGTCCACACTTTGCTTATTTTCAAAAAACGCATTGATAATCGTATCGTTGTCTTCTGCGTTTATCAGTAATAATTTGGATAGTGCGTCTTGCATCGGCGTTGCCTTACCGGTTCCCGGAATATCCAGCGGAAAATTTCCTTCCGATTGAGGATCGGCGTATAGCGTTAATTTTACGGAGCTAAATTTTTGTTGACTTACTTTCGTCCGGATTTTTTCAATCGGAATCGTCAATTCGCTAAAAATACCGGTTGGCGTTTTGATGTACATTTTATCGGCGTTTTCTTCGGTCAATTTTTGATCGTTACCCGTGTAAGAATTAATTTGGATAACTTCTTTGGTAACGTCGAAAGTTATGGACTTGTAACCGACGCTGTCTTCTCCGTTTACTGTTTTTCCAAACAGACGTTTGCATTGAACATAAATCGCTGTATGTTCAATATTCAACACGCAACCACTTCCGAAAGTGGAAGCCACATATATGCCCGGCAAATGTTCGGCCAAAAACGCTTCGGAAATACTGCAATTGTTTTCCGTATATTCTTTATATAACCGTTTTCCAAGTGATGTCGGCAGGGAAACGGCTAAGGATTTGCTCAAGGTATCGGGCAAATTGGAATCGTGAGCGGTATAGGCTTTTCTACCCCATATTTCTTTCGGATTATAATATTCCGATAAAAAAGAAAGTGCTTTCGCCGGATCGGTATAAGCGTAAGGATAGGATTCCGGCGTTTTTGAGAGCGGATAAACCGTAACTTCCATTGGCGTAAGTGAATCGCCGGTAAAAGTGGTATAATCGATTCCTAAAACAATACTTTCAAAAGAAAGGCTGTCCAAATCGTTTTTCGTAAATATCGATGCAGGCGGCGGAACAAACTGACAAAGATAACCCGCCGTAATATCGTAGTAAACTTTGTCGTTGAATCGTCCCAGCAAGCCGTTGACTGTTTTTGCAAAAATGGAATCGGCTTTCACGGTTTTGCCGGTAAGAAGGATGGTATCTCTTCGCGCCGTAATTCGATCTCCTTTGGGTTGAACACCCATACCGATGAAATCAATCGAATCGTCGCAGCCGAAGTTTAACAACAAGCCTGTCAAGAGGCAGAAGAAAAATATTTTCGCTTTCATTTTTTTATGCGTATTTATTTACTTAATATCTGGTCGTAGAAATCGTTAAAAGCATCGATATAAGTTTCTTTCGGATGATATTCGAGGAATGGAACGCCTTTGTTTTGAGCGTATTGCTTTACGCCTTCGTGAATAGAGGGGCTTCCTTGAATAACTCCGTCGGAAAAATCGATGGCCAATTGGCTTACGGTTTCAAAATCAGCAACGGTGAGAATCGGTTTCAAATCTTCATCTTCCACGCCTTCGAGTTTTGCTTTCCGGGCGAAATTTTCGCGGAAAGGCAGTTTGAAATCATCATTATAAACCGAATATACCACTTTGGTATTTCTGAAACACGGGTCGCTGCTGTAATATTTCTTGATGTAGAGCGGTGTGAGCGCCGTTATCCATCCATGGCAATGGATCAAATCGGGCGCCCAGCGTAATTTTTTTACGGTTTCCATTACGCCGCGCACGTAGAAAATGCTTCGTTCGTCGTTGTCGATAAAATCGTTGCCGTCTTCACCGAATAAAAGCGTCTTGCGATGAAAAAAATCTTCATTATCAATAAAATAGATTTGCATCCGCGCCGATTGAATCGAAGCTACTTTGATAACAAGGGGATGGTCGGTATCATCAATAATCAAATTCATACCCGAAAGGCGGATAACTTCGTGCAATTGATTTCGCCGTTCGTTGATGGCTCCGAATTTGGGCATGAAAGTACGGATTTCTTTTCCTCGGTCTTGGATCCCCTGAGGCAGTTGTCGGGCAATCACAGACATTTCGGTTTCGTCCAAGTAAGGAGCAATTTCCGTTGTTATGAAGAGAATTTTTTTAGCGCTCATCTATGGAATTTTAAAAATCAGGTGCAAAGATATAAAAAATTTACGTAATTTTGGCGACTTTTTGAACAAATGATATGAAAATAATCCTTAAAATTGTCGAGTTGCAAGCAATTTTGGCGGTAGAGAAACAAAAAAACAAATTGATCGGCTTTGTTCCGACGATGGGAGCGTTGCATTGCGGGCATCTCGCATTGGTCGAACAGGCGGTTGCGGAGAACGACATTTCGATTGTCAGCATCTTCGTCAATCCCACTCAGTTTAACGATCCCAACGATTTGGTCAGCTACCCGCGCACATTGGAAGCCGATTGTGCATTGTTGGAGCCAACGGGAAATGCATATGTTTTTGCGCCTCCGGTTGAAGAAATTTATCCCGAACCCGATATGCGGCAATTTGGTTTCGGCACTTTGGAAACCGTGATGGAAGGTCGGTTTCGTCCCGGACATTTTAATGGTGTAGCGCAAGTCGTAAGCCGTTTGTTCGACATCGTACAGCCCGACCGCGCCTATTTCGGCGAAAAAGATTTCCAGCAATTGGCGATTATCCGCGCATTGGTCCGGCAATTGGAGCTTCCGGTCGAAATTGTTTCGCATCCTATTGTGCGTGAGGCCGATGGATTGGCCATGAGCAGCCGGAATACGCGATTAACATCCGAACAACGGAAAAATGCCGCAATCATTTCGCAGACTTTATTTGCCGGCCGGGAAAAGAAAAACCGGCTTCCGGTAGGAGAATTGAAACGGGAAGTGGTCGAAAAAATCAATGCCGTTCCCGAATTGCAAGTCGAATATTTTGATTTGGTCGATGGCGACAATCTGCAATCCGTTCATGATTGGAGCGATTCGCAATACATTGTCGGCTGTATTGCGGTTTATGCGGGAGATGTGCGGTTAATTGATAATTTGCGGTTTTAATTCAATTATTGCCAGACACCATTGTGTCGTATCAGGCGCATCGCGTGGGGTTTTGCAACTGAGCCTTTTCATATTAAAGCGAGCGAATCAACAGCG
>JAISWY010000203.1 GCA_031270925.1 Candidatus Symbiothrix sp. | reverse complement strand
CCGCTTTTGCAGGAATGACAGGATGCGACAATTTGAAAGAATACACCACTCGCAAGGTTTAATCGCAGAAAATCTACCGAAGGAATAAGAAACCGCCGTTTTTTACGTTATATTTTAGTTTGGGACAATTTCCGCCAAATGAAACGTAAAACAAAACACATTTTTCTTTCTACCATACTGCTGCTGGCAGGGCCAATCTACGAACTCACAGCCGAATTAACGGTTGCGAATTCAAGGGATGAGGTTGTGGTTGTTGTGGAAGAAAAAAAAGATTCGGTAATCACGCGATTTCCCGTAGCGCCCACAGTTCCCGAACAATACGAAAATTTGAGTGCAACTTACCCCATCGATTTAAAAAACCCCGAAGATTTCGGCGATAAATTCGAATACAATCCTGCCACCAATCGTTACGAATTGCACAGCAAAGTCGGCGATTCGGAGGTTACCACGCCGGTTTCCTTAACCCGCGACGAATATCTGGATTATACGCTCAAAAAGAGCATGAACGCCTATTTCAAAGCGCGCAATGACGAAGAAACATCAGGCGAAGCCGATAAGAAAAAAGACGCCTTGTCGCCTTTCGATTTCAATTTCGACTTAGGTCCCGCAGAAAAGATTTTCGGGCCGGGCGGCGTGAAACTGCAACCGCGCGGAAGCGTGAACACGAAAATCGGCCTCTCGCATACCACAATGGGCGACCCTACGATGACCGAACGCAACCGCAGTCGCTGGGCATTCGATTTCGATCCCGATATTCAAGTGTCGGCCAACGCCTCTATCGGCGATAAAATGAATTTCGATTTGAATTACAATACCAAATCGACTTTCGATTACGACAGCAAAAAACTAAAATTGGCCTACGCCGGCAAGGAAGACGAAATCGTAAAAATCCTCGAAGCGGGCAATGTGAGCATGAATACCACCAACTCGCTGATTCGCGGTGGTGCGGCTCTCTTCGGTATCAAAACCCAACTGCAATTCGGAAAGCTAACGGTGGACGCCATCTTTTCGCAACAAAACTCGCAATCGCGCACTACTTCCTCCAAAGGAAATGTGCAAACCACGCCCTTTGAAATAACGGTCGATAATTACGACGAAAACATGCACTTTTTCCTCGCGCATTATTTTCCTGTCATTTATGATACGGCGATGAGCAAGTTACCCTATATCCAATCGGGTATTTTAATCGACCAAATCGAAGTGTGGGTTACGAATAAACGCTCGAATTACGACCATGCGCGGAACATCGTCGCGTTTGTCGATTTGGCCGAATCAAATTCAATCAGCAATACCGATCTGGTTATTCCTAATTCGTCGCAAGGTTTGCCGCCGATTCCGTATAACCACGCGAATGGTTTGTACCGGGATTATTTGTTGGCGAATCCATCCTTGCGTGTTTTCAGTCAGGTAAATCAACTATTGGAAGACAAGGGATTTGTCGGCGGTCTCGATTACGAAAAAATCGAAAACGCCCGCAAACTCGATTATTCCGAATACATGGTCAATAAGCGCTTGGGATATATCAGTTTGCGGATGCCTTTGCAACCCGACGAAGCTTTGGCCGTTGCTTTTTCGTATCAATACAACGGACAAACCTATCAGGTGGGCGAATTTTCCAACCAAGACCCAAGCAATCCCAACTCCACCTTATTTTTAAAATTAGTGAAAGGAACGACGCAGTCGCCCCTGTCGCCCGGCTGGCATTTGATGATGAAAAACGTTTATACAATCAGCAACCGTGGTTATCTGAGTTCCGAAAAATTCCGCTTAGACATTAAGTATCAAAACGATACAACCGGCGTTTACCTCAATTACATTACCGAAGGCGCCATCGCCAACCAACGCTTGCTGGAGGTAGAAAACTTAGACCGCTTGGATTCGCGGCAAGAACCTTATTCCGATGGATTTTTCGATTTTGTGGACAGCCTGACCGTTTTTTCGCAATCGGGCAAAATCGTTTTTCCCGTCTTACAACCCTTCGGGAAGCATTTGAGCAAGAAAATCGGCAACGCCGCCATCGCCGGCAAATATGTCTATCAGGAATTATACGACTCAACTTTGACCGTCGCGCGGCAAACGGCCGAAAAAAATAAATTTATCTTGGTCGGCGAATACAAAGGCTCCAACGGTTCGAGTATCGATGCCGGCGGCTACAACTTGGCGCGCGGTTCGGTAGTGGTTACGGCCAACGGCGTCCGGTTGAAGGAAAATCAGGATTATACGGTCAATTATTCCACCGGTTCGGTCGATATTATCAATCCCGCTTACGAAAATGCCAATATTCAGGTTTCATCCGAAGACCAATCGGGTTTTGGAATGCAACGCAAAACGATGATGGGCTTGAACCTCAATTACGCTTTTTCGCCGAAATTCAACGTCGGCGCTACCCTGATGAATTTGAGCGAAATGCCGATGACGATAAAAGTAAATCCGGGCGAAGAATCGATCAATAATACCTTATACGGCTTCAACACCAACTATTCGACCCAATCGCAATGGCTGACGAAAATGCTCGACAAACTGCCTTTCGTGGAACTCACGGCGCCTTCGCAAATCTCGCTCAATGCCGAATTTGCCCAACTGATTCCCGGCCACTACAAAAGCAAGTGGGGTGGCGATCATTCATACGTGGATGATTTTGAAGCGGCCAAAAAATCAATCGATTTGCGCACGCCTTACGCTTGGCAACTTTCGTCCACACCATCGAAATTTATCGAATCGAAAAAAAAAGCGAATGACCTTGAATATGGAAACAACCGCGCGCTTTTGGCTTGGTATTACATCGACGGCTTGTTTACCCGGAAATCGTCGCTCACGCCCACGCACATCAAGAATGATGAAGAACAACTTTCAAATCATTATGTGCGCGAAATCCGCGAAGAAGAACTGTATCCCAACAAGGACATCGGATACAACGAAGCCTCGACGATTCCGGTTTTCAACCTCGCTTATTATCCCTCCGAACGCGGGCCGTATAATTTGGACGCCGACGGTATGAAGTCCGACGGAACATTGATGAACCCGCAAAACCGCTGGGGCGGCATCTTCCGTAAAATCGAAAGCGGCAACACCGATTTTGAAGCCAATAATGTTGAACACATCGAATTTTGGCTCTTAGACCCGTTCATTTATAATACCAATTCTGCCGGCGGCGATTTGTATTTCAATCTCGGCGATGTTTCGGAAGATATTTTAAAAGATGAAAAGAAATTTTTTGAAAACGGAATCCCAGCCGATGGCGATTTGTCGAAAGTGGATACAACCGCTTGGGGACACGTTCCGAAAATACAATCGACCGTCTATGCCTTTGATTCACAAGGCGAAAACCGCAGAAAGCAAGACGTCGGCCTCAACGGATTGAGTTCGGAACAGGAACGCGAATACAAGGCCTACAAAAATTATCTGGAGATTTTACGTGCGAAACTCGAACCGAACGCTTATGCTAAACTCGAAGCTGACCCCGCCGGCGATAATTTCCACTATTTCCGCGGTTCGGATTACGACCAGGCGCAAATGCCGATTTTAGGCCGATACAAATATTATAATGGTACGGAAGGCAATTCCGCCAATGCCGACGACACCAGCGAAGCTTACACGACAGCCGCAAGAATCGCCCCCGATGTGGAAGACATCAACCAAGATAACACCCTGAACGAAAACGAGAAATATTTCCAATACAAAGTCTCGATTCGTCCGGGCGACCTTGAAATCGGCCGTAATTTTGTGGTCGATAAGCGTGTTACCCGTCCCAAGCTCAAAAACGGCAAAACGGAGGAAGTTACGTGGTATCAATTCAAAATTCCAATTAAATCGTATGAGAAGCCGGAGGGTAGTATCCGTGATTTTCAGTCGATTCGCTTTATCCGGATGTTCCTGACCGATTTTGCGGATTCTACCGTTTTGCGTTTCGGAACACTCGAACTCGTGCGCGGCGACTGGAGGGCTTACACCAAAGAACTGAACCAACCGAATATGCCGGCCGACCCGAATACCGAAATCAGTGTTGCAACCGTAAACATTGAAGAAAACGGCGACAAACAGCCTGTAAACTACATCATGCCGCCGGGTGTGAACCGGATGACCGACCCCGGACAACCACAGCTCATCATGCAAAACGAGCAATCTTTGTCTGCGAAAATCAGGGATTTAGCTACCGGAGACGCTCGCGCCGTCTATAAAAACGAACATTTGGATACGCGCCAATACCGTCGTTTCCAGATGTTTGTCCATGCCGAAAACTTTGAAAATGCGATCGATCCGGTAAACGACAACGAATTTTCGGTTTTCCTCCGTTTGGGTTCGGATTACACAAACAATTATTACGAATACGAAATTCCGTTGCGTATCACGCCGCCCGGAACCTACAACAGTAACAGCAGCAGCGATCGTGAAATCGTTTGGCCATACGCCAATATGTTCGATTTCCCGTTTGAATTGCTGACGAATCTCAAATTGAAACGCAACAAGGAAAAACGCAAAGCCGGTTCGGATGTAACTTATTATACGTCGTATTCCGAATACGATCCGCAAAAACCGATGAACACGATTACCGTGAGGGGTAACCCTACTCTTTCGGAAATCAAAGTGATTATGATTGGTGTGCGCAACAATTCCAAAGCGAAAAAATCAATCGAATTTTGGGCGGACGAAATGCGGCTGACCGAATTTAATGAAGACGGCGGCTGGGCGGGAAACGCCACGCTGTTTGTCGGCCTTTCCGATTTAGGTTCGA
>JAISWY010000183.1 GCA_031270925.1 Candidatus Symbiothrix sp. | reverse complement strand
TCGCGCGACGAACTTTACCTACTTTGTTCAATACAATGTTGTCGATAAACGGCGAATTTAATGGGAAAATACGTTCAACACCTACGTTTTCCGACATTTTGCGAACCGTGAAACGCTTGTTGTCGCCATGACCGGCAATCTTAATTACCACTCCTCGGTACTGTTGGATACGTTCTTTGTTCCCTTCTTTAATTCGATAAGCCACCGTAACGGTGTCGCCGCTCTTGAATTTCGGAAATTCTTGTTCTTTCGGATTTGCGAATGTTTGTTCCGCAACTTTAATTAAATCCATGATTAAAAACTGTTTATGAAATTACAATTAATCAAACGCAACATTCACAGGCCACTCTTTTCCTGCCAGCGGTTACGCAAAACGGATGCAAAGGTAATTATTTTTTTTTGTTTCTTCCGGTTTGCTTCTTTTTTTCTTATAAAAAATTGTAATTTTGTGTCCGAATATGAAAATTGCAGCATTGGTATCGGGGGGAGTCGATAGTTCGGTGGTTGTCCACCAACTGAAAGAGGCGGGTTTCGACCCTACGATTTTTTATATCCGTATCGGAATGGAAGACAAAGACGGCTACATCGATTGTCCGTCGGAAGAAGATATTGAAATTACGACTTTCATCGCCAAAAAATACGGTTGTAAGATGGAAATCGTGTCGTTGCACGAAGAATATTGGGAAAATGTGGTCAATTATACCGTCGATTCGGTGCGTCGCGGACTCACGCCCAATCCCGATATGATGTGCAATAAATTGATTAAATTCGGCACATTCGAGCAAAAATGGGGACATGAATTTGATAAAATCGCGACCGGCCACTATGCCACCACAACTGAAATCAACGGAAAAACCTATCTTTCCACCGCGGCCGACAAAGTGAAAGACCAAACGTATTTTCTGGGTCAAGTCGATTATTTGCAAATCTCCAAACTGATGTTTCCGATTGGGCATTTGCAGAAAAGCGAAGTCCGACGAATCGCTGCCGAACAGGGTTTGCCGAGTGCGCAACGCAAAGACAGTCAGGGAATTTGCTTTTTGGGAAAAATCAACTACAACGATTTTATCCGTCGCTAATTGGGCGAACGGCCGGGCAAAATCATAGAACTCGAAACCGGAAAAGTGTTGGGCAAGCATCAGGGATTTTGGTTCCACACCATCGGTCAGCGCAAAGGATTGTATTTGAGCGGCGGACCGTGGTTTGTCGTAAAAAAAGACGTCCATCGCAATATTATATATGTATCCAACGGCTACGATCCCGAAACGCAATACGGAAAAATAGTTAATTTACAAGGATTTAACTTTATCACGGAAGATATTTGGGGCGATTTTACGGACGAAAAGAAAATCGCATTCAAAATACGCCATACGCCCGAATTTACATTGGGTAAACTACGAAAAATCAACGACATCTACCGCATCGAATCCGATGAGAAAATACAAGGTATCGCTGCCGGGCAGTTTGGTGTGATCTACGATCGCGATTGCCGCCTGTGCCTCGGCAGCGGTATGATTGTGGACGACAATTTGTAAAACACGAAATAAGTGTCCCTCTTGTACAATCAATCATAATTTTATACCTTTGCGCCATGCTTTCCGAATGGATAATAAAATCGGCTATATACGGGTTCCTGATAGGAATCTTGGTTTCGGCTCCAATGGGGCCTATCGGTTTGATGTGTCTGCAACGAACCATTTATAAAGGGCGGTGGCACGGATTTTTCTCCGGCATAGGCGCCGCTTTCTCCGATCTGATTTATGCCATGATTACCTCGATGGGGATGGGAATCGTGGTTTTGTTTATCGAAGACAACCAATCTTTCCTGCAAATTGCCGGCAGTATTTTACTGATGTTTTTCGGAATTTATATTTTCCGTACCAATCCACAATTCCGAACGCCGAAAGAAGGTTCTCGCAAGAAATCGTACTCGCAAGACGCGCTTACCGCTTTTTTCCTGACGGTTTCCAATCCCTTGATCATCTTCCTGTTCATTGCGCTCTTCGCCCGTTTCAATTTTATTGATCCCGATTATCAATTGTTCTCCATGGCTTTGGGATTGTTCGGCATTTTCAGCGGAGCTATTTTTTGGTGGTTTGTACTGACCATGCTGGTCGGAATGTTACATGGTAAATTTCAGAATCGAGGACTTCTCATTATAAACCGTTCGGTCGGCGCTATCATCTTTATTTTATCCGTCTTCGGTTTGATTTATTCTATTTATCACTATTGACCGCCCAATCACAGCGCTTCACTTCAACTTTACCCAACATGTATATCGAAGATTATTCATATCTAAATATTTCAAAAAATTGTATTTATGTGCATAAGTGTGAAGTATTTTGTGTAATTTTGTCCGTTTTTTATTCGGAATTTAAATAAATCAAAAAAAATATGGGTTTCAACGACATTCTCTCCAAATTATTTGGAAACAAATCACAACGCGATTTAAAAGAAATCGATCCGTATGTAAGAAAAATATTGGCCGTTTATCCGGAAATAGAAAAATTATCGAACGACGAATTACGCGCCCGCACCCAAAGTTTAATAGCGGATATTCAAGAAAAAGTCGCCGCCGAAAAAGCGAAAATCAAAGAATTGCGAGCTACTATCGAAAACCTCGAATTGGAAAAACGCGAAAAAGTGTGGAACGAAATTGATAAAATCGAAAAGGAAATTCTCGAAAAACACGAAAAAACCTTGGAAGAAATCCTTCCCGAAGTGTTCTCCATCGTAAAAGATACGGCCCGCCGATTTACCCAAAACGAATTTACGGAAGTTACGGCTACCGATTTCGACAGGCAACTTGCTGTAACACACGATTTTGTGCATATCGAAGACAATAAAGCCATCTATCAAAATCATTGGATGGCCGGCGGCGCCGAAATCGAATGGAACATGATTCACTACAACGTGCAATTGTTCGGCGGCGTGGTTCTGCACAAAGGAAAAATCGCGGAAATGGCCACAGGAGAAGGAAAAACCTTGGTCGCAACGCTTCCGGTTTTCCTTAACGCAATGACTCACAACGGTGTACACGTCGTAACCGTAAACGATTATTTGTCGAAACGCGACTCCGAGTGGATGGGGCCGCTCTATATGTTTCACGGACTTTCGGTCGATTGCATCGACAAACACCGTCCCAATTCCGACGAACGCCGCAAAGCCTACGAAGCCGACATCACTTTCGGTACCAACAATGAATTTGGTTTCGATTATCTGCGCGACAATATGGCCATTAGCCCCAACGATTTGGTGCAACGCAAACACAACTACGCCATCGTGGACGAAGTGGACTCGGTGCTGATCGACGATGCTCGTACTCCTTTGATTATATCCGGCCCCGTTCCGAAAGGCGAAGACCAATTGTTTGAAGAATACTGCGCCCGCGTGGAAAGCGTGGTTGATGCGCAAAAAAAACTGACCCACAGTTTGCTAACGGAAGCCAAGAAATTGGTTAGCTCCGACAATCAAAAAACAAATGAAGAAGGCTTGAAACTGCTTTTCCGTTCCTACAAAGGAATGCCGAAAAACAAAGCGCTTATCAAATTTCTGAGCGAGCCGGGCGTGAAAGCCGCCATGCTGAAAACCGAAGAGTTTTATATGCAGCAGCAAAACAAGGATATGCACATCATTACCGATGACTTATACTTTGTAATCGACGAAAAAAACAACTCCATCGAACTAACCGACAAAGGAATAGACTTGTTAACCGGAAAATCGGACGACCCCGAATTTTTTGTACTGCCCGACATCGGTATCAAAATAGCCGAAATCGAAAACGAAAATCTTTCCGATCAAGACAAGCAAGTAAAAAAAGACGAATTGATGCAAAACTACGCTGTGAAATCCGAACGGGTTCACACTGTAAACCAATTGCTGAAAGCTTACTGCTTGTTTGAACGCGACGACGAATACGTGGTTATCGACAACAAAGTTATGATTGTCGATGAACAAACCGGCCGTATCATGGAAGGCCGCCGCTATTCCGACGGTTTGCATCAGGCCATCGAAGCCAAAGAGCGCGTGAAAGTGGAAGCCGCCACGCAAACTTTCGCCATGATTACTTTGCAGAATTATTTCCGCATGTATCACAAATTGGCGGGGATGACCGGTACTGCCGAAACCGAAGCCGGTGAATTTTGGGATATTTATAAACTGGATGTGGTGGTTATTCCTACCAATCGTCCAATTATCCGTAACGATATGAACGACCGTTTGTATCGCACTGCCCGCGAAAAATACAATGCGGTAATCGATGAAATCGTGAGCTTGCGTAATGCGGGACGGCCCATTTTGGTCGGCACCACCTCGGTCGAAATATCCGAATTATTAAGCCGTATGTTGAACATGCGCAAGATTCCGCATCAGGTTTTGAACGCTAAACTGCACCAAAAAGAA
This sequence comes from Candidatus Symbiothrix sp., assembly GCA_031270925.1. Taxonomy (GTDB): domain Bacteria; phylum Bacteroidota; class Bacteroidia; order Bacteroidales; family Azobacteroidaceae; genus Azobacteroides. Next base: position 6,940 of record JAISWY010000183.1, on the reverse strand, counting down.
GCCGAAATCGTAGCACAAGCCGGACAAACAGGAACGGTTACAATCGCTACCAATATGGCCGGCCGTGGTACCGACATTAAACTCTCGCCCGAAGTAAAAGCAGCAGGCGGGCTGGCCATCATCGGTACCGAACGACACGAATCGCGCCGGGTGGACAGGCAGTTGCGCGGACGTTCCGGTCGTCAAGGCGACCCCGGCTCGTCGGTTTTCTTCGTTGCGTTTGAAGACGATTTGATGCGCATCAACGGCTCCGACCGCATCGCCAACATGTCGTTCTTCAAAAATTCTTTCAAGGAAGGCGAGATGCTGGAGGCCAAAATGTTGAATACAGCTGTTGAACGCGCCCAAAAGAAAGTGGAAGAAAACAACTTCGGCATCCGCAAACGCCTGCTGGAATACGACGATGTGATGAATAATCAACGTTCGGTCATCTACACCCGCCGCCGTCACGCTTTGATCGGCGAACGCATCGGATTAGACGTCTTGAACATGATCTACGACACTGCCAACACCATCTCCGAAGATTTCTCCAATTCCGGCGATTACGAAGGCTTGAAATTCGAATTGTTCAAAACGATGGCTCTGGAATCGCCGGTTGCGGAAGAGCAATTCAAGTCGCTGAAACCGGAAGTACTTACCGACAAAATTTTCGACGCAGCCATCGATAGTTTCAAGCGGAAAAACGACCGGATGATTCAGTTGGCCAAACCCAATATCGAACGCGCTTATAAAGATGTGGGCGATCGCTACGAAAACATCATAGTGCCGATTTCCGACGGAAAACGGATTTACAATATCAGCTGCAATCTCAAAACGTCTTACGAAAGCGGCTCGAAAGAAATTGTCAAATCGTTTGAAAAAGCCATTTTGTTACATTCGATCGACGAAGCATGGAAAGAACATTTGCGCGAAATGGACGAATTGCGCCATTCGGTTCAAAATGCGAGCTACGAAAACAAAGATCCACTGTTGATTTATAAACTCGAATCGTATAATCTGTTCCGCGACATGGTCAATGCCATGAACAAAAAAACGGTAGCCATTTTGATGCGTGGACAATTATACATCCGCGAACAAGAACTGAAAGAAGCCGCTCCCGAACGCAAAACCGATTACAGTCGCTACAAAACCCGAAAAGACGAGATGGCCGAAAGCCGTCGTGTACAAGGCGAAGTGGCCGGTCGCGATACCCGCGAACAACGGGTTACTGCTCCGATTCGGGTGGATAAATCCGTTGGACGGAATGATCCTTGCCCTTGCGGAAGCGGTAAGAAATATAAACAGTGTTGCGGACGGGATTAGGGAACACTTGGGGGATATGCGGAAAAAACGCAAAGCCGTTGTGCAACTGATTGCTGCGGTTTTGTAATTTATTCCGTTCATAAAAAATCATAACAAAATTTGCATATTCCTCATTTCGTGTTTATCTTTGTTGCTGTTTTAACAAAATTGTTAAACTTATAAAATAAACAATATAATTAAAGTATGGAGATAACTAATAAATCAACTGAGCAGATGATTTTAGAAACAGCTGAAAAGATTTTTATGGAAAAAGGCTATTCCGGCGCACGTTGCATGGATATAGCCGATGAAGCAGGTATCAACCACGCGATGCTGCACTATTATTTCCGAACAAAAGAAACCTTGTTTAACCGCATTTTTGAAGAAAAAGTAAGCCATTTCTTGCATTCTTTTGAGTTTACTTTGGATGACAATCAAACGTTTTTGGAAAATATCAAGAATTGTATCGAAAAACATTTTGAATTTTTGGAAAAACAGCCCGGATTGCCGTTCTTCGTTTTCCGGGAAATTATTCAAGATAGAACGAAGAAAGATTTTATCTACCAAAAAATAATGACGAAAGGAACGCCGATTTTTCAAAAATTGAATCAAGCCATTCAAATTGAAATGGAAAAAGGCGCTATTCGACCGATTTCGCTTATGGATTTGGTCATTAATATCGGCTCGTTGAATGTATTTGCTTTCATCGCCGCTCAAATGCTGTTCGATATAACCAAGGGTATGACGGATGAATGTACGTCGTTCTTAAACAGTCGGAAACAAAATAATATAGATATGATAATCAATAATTTGAAAATATGAAGCGAATCTTTATTTGGGGATTGATGCTTGTTTTCGGAAACACTGCTTTTGCCCAAATCACACTCGAAAGTTGTCAGGAAAAAGCCCGGTCGCATTTCCCGTCGATCCGGAAATACAATTTGATTGAAAAATCGAAATCCTACAACCTTGCCAATGCCGCCAAAGCATGGTTGCCGCAAGTGCAATTAAATGCGCGAGCAACCTACCAATCGGCTGTAACCAAAATTCCGATTACACTTCCGGGCGTCGATATTCCCGAATTAAAAAAAGAACAGTACCAAGCCACACTCGAAGTTTCACAAGTGATTTGGGATGGCGGCGCCATTCGCTCGCAACGAAAAATCACGCAGGCCGGCGCCGAAGTTGAACAGCAGCAATTGGAAGTTGAACTCTACGCTTTGGAAGATCGAGTTAATCAACTGTTTTTCGGCATTTTACTTTTAGACGAACAGGCGAAGCAAAACCAATTGCTCATCGACGAACTGCAACGCAATTACGATAATGTAAACAGTTATTTGCTATCGGGAATCGCCAATCAAGCCGATTTGGACGCCGTGAAAGTCGAGCAGTTGAACGCCCAACAAATGCGCACGCAAATCGAATCGTCGCGTGAAGTTTTTGTCGAAATGCTCGGAATCATGACCGGCGAACAATTGGATGCAGGTAGCGTTTTCCAAAAACCGGAAACAGATAGCGCCCTTATGACCGATCCGACCCGTCATCCCCCAATAAACCGTCCCGAATTGAAACTCTTCGGCGCTCAAAATCAGATGTTCGATTCGCAAAAATCGTTGATTCAATCGGCCTATTTGCCGAAATTGGGCTTGTTCGTGCAAGGCGGCTACGGTCGTCCGGGATTGAATATGCTTTCGAACGAATTTGACTGGTTTTACATCGGCGGCCTTCGTCTATCGTGGAATTTCGGCGCGTTATATACGCAGAAAAACGATTTGCGGAAAATCGACATCAACAAGCAAATCGTTGATACTCAAAAAGATGTGTTTCTATACAATCTGAATTTATCGTTGAGCCGCGAAAATCAGGAAATCAAGCGTTTACGCGCCGTGATGCAAAACGACGACGAAATTATTGCCTTACGCGAAAACATCCGCCGGGCAACCGAAGCGAAACTAGCCAACGGCGCCGCCACCGCCACCGATTTGATGCGCGAACTTACCAACGAAAACTTGGCGCGGCAAACCAAAGCGGCGCACGAAATCGACTTGTTATTAGCCGTTTATAAACTTAAAAACATCACAAATCATGAATAAATCCGTTTTTTATTTTTCGTTTTTAGCAACTTTGTTGTTATTCTCCTGTGTCAAGCAAAAAGGCCATTACGATGCTTCCGGTGCATTCGAGGCAACCGAAGTAATGGTTTCGGCGCAGGCGGCAGGACAAATCCTGCAATTTTCCATAACCGAAGGACAAGTTTTGGACGCTAACCGGCCACTGGGCTACATCGACACCATCCAATTACATCTGAAAAAGGAACAGTTGCGGGCGAGTATGCAGGCCGTAAACAGTCGTACCTACAATGTTTCATTGCAAATCGCCTCCTTGAAACAACAAATCGCCAAGCAGGAAACCGAGTTGGCGCGTTTCCAAAAATTGCTGCAATCGAATGCCGCCACACAGAAGCAAGTCGATGATATTCAGTCGTCTATCGACGTTTTGCAGAAACAGTTGGCCGCGCAAACCGAATCGTTGCAAAAAGGCAACAGCAGCCTTTCGTCCGAAATCAACGTTTTGCAAATTCAAATCGAGCAGATTGAAGACTTGATTGCGAAAAGCATCATTGTTTCTCCGATCAACGGCACAGTATTGGCGAAATATGCCGAACCGGGCGAGTTGGCGGCGCAAGGCAAACTGCTATTCAAAATCGCCGATACCGAAAATATGTTTTTGCGGGCGTACATCACAGCCGACCAGCTTACGAAAATGAAATCGGATCAGAAAGTGAAAGTCTTTGCTGATTTCGGAAAAAGTGAAATGCGCGAATATCAAGGAGTTATCATGTGGATTTCGGATAAAGCCGAATTTACGCCCCGCACGATTTTAACGAAAAACGAACGCGCCAATCTGGTATATGCCGTGAAAGTGGCCGTTAAAAACGACGGTTATCTGAAAATCGGAATGTATGGAGAAATGAAAGTTAAAAACTAAAAACTAAAAAATCAAGTGGTTGATATTCATCATATTAATAAATCCTACAAAGATGTTCGAGCTTTGCATAATGTTTCGCTTTCGGTGGAAAAAAGCGAACTATTCGGATTGATCGGGCCGGATGGAGCTGGGAAGACAAGTTTGTTCCGAATACTAACTTCCTTATTATTAGCTGATTCGGGACAAGCAACGGTCGATGGTTTGGATGTCGTAAAAGATTACAAGGAATTACGAACCCGCATCGGCTATATGCCGGGACGATTTTCGTTATATCAGGATTTGTCGGTAGAAGAAAATTTGGATTTTTTCGCTACGATTTTCAACACCACCGTAGAAGAAAATTATCGCCTGATTGCGCCGATTTACAGTCAGATAGAACCGTTCAAAAAGCGCCGCGCCGGAAAATTATCGGGCGGAATGAAGCAAAAACTCGCGCTTTCCTGCGCTCTCATCCACAAACCGACAGTTTTGTTTTTGGATGAGCCGACCACCGGCGTCGATCCGGTTTCCCGCAAGGAATTTTGGGAAATACTGCGGCAATTGAAAGCCGAAGGCATCACGATTGTAGTTTCCACGCCGTATATGGATGAGGCCGTGCTTTGCGATCGCATCGCACTGATTCTGCACGGCGAGATTTTGTCAATAGATACGCCGCAACAGTTTGTCGCGCAGTTTCCGAAAAAACTGTATAAAGCCGAGGCCGACAATAATTTCCGATTGTTGGAAAAATTGCGGAAAAATCCGGCGGTGGAATCGGTTTATATGTTTGGGGAGCAGTTGCACGTAACTCTCATTGAAAATGGAGAGTTGAGAATGGAGAATGAAGTGCGATTGGAGGAGATTCTGCCGACGGTGGAGGATTGTTTTATTCAGTTAATGAATCAATAATTTATGATGCGGAATAAAAAAGAAACAGCATGGAAAAAAATCGTGAATTTAGTGATTTTCATGATGGTAAAAAGAAATTAAAAGCTAACAATACTAACGCATGAAGCCTGTTATTGAAACAAATAATCTAACGAAATGCTTCGGCGCCTTTACCGCCGTCGATCACATTTCCTTTTCGGTCGAAAAAGGCGAAATCTTCGGCTTCCTCGGAGCCAACGGCGCGGGCAAAACAACGGCGATGCGTATGTTGTGCGGATTAAGCAAACCCACTGCCGGCAAAGGACTTGTGGCCGGATACAACATCGCCAAACAATCCGAACAGGTGAAGCAAAACATCGGCTACATGAGTCAGAAATTTTCCTTGTACGAAGATTTGAAAGTTTGGGAAAATATGCAACTCTATGCCGGAATCTACGGCGTAAGCCGTCATGCAATCGGGCCGAAAATCGACGAAACGCTGTCGCGTTTGGGTTTGATGCACGAAAAAAACACATTAGTCAAGGAATTGCCCTTGGGATGGAAACAGAAATTGGCGTTTTCGGTCGCCATTTTTCACGAACCGCAAATCGTGTTTTTAGACGAACCCACCGGCGGCGTCGATCCGATTACCCGCCGCCAATTTTGGGAATTGATTTACGAAGCAGCCGAACGAGGAATAACCATCTTTGTAACAACACATTACATGGACGAAGCCGAATATTGCAACCGTATCTCCATCATGGTCGATGGCCGGATTGACGCCTTGGATTCGCCCCGCAATTTGCGCGAACAATTTCAGGCGCAAACAATGGACGAAGTGTTTCGAAAATTGGCGCGAAAAGCGACAAGAATTGAGAGTTGAAAATTGAGAATTATGAAACAGTTTTTTGCTTTTATCAAAAAAGAATTTTATCATATTTTTCGTGATATACGCACGGTATTAATGATTATTGTTATTCCTGTGGTGCAGATTTTCATCATTGGATTTGCCGTCAGCACTGAGGTAAAATATGTGAAAACAGCAATTTACGATCCGTCGAACGATGTTTCTACCACACGAATTATTGAACAACTCAAAGCGAGCGAATATTTTGATGTGGTGGAGATTTTACATAGTCCCACTGATGCCGAAAAGCTCTTCAAAGAAGGAAAAATCAATTTCGCCGTTATTTTCGGAGAACGTTTCAACGAATCGCTTTATCATACACAAGATGCTGTCGTTCAATTTATTATTGATATGAGCGATCCGAATCAAGGGAATGTGGCAAACAGTTATGCGGCAAGTATCATCGCCGATTACGGACAGGAATTGATGCGCGAAAGGCAGATTCCGATACAAATAATTCCTTCGGTACAAATGCTTTACAATCCCGAAATGCGCAGTTCATACAACTTCGTTCCGGGTTTGATGGGTTTTATTTTTATCATTATTTGTACGATGATGACCTCGATCGCCATTGTTCGCGAAAAAGAAACCGGAACGATGGAAGTGCTGCTGGCCTCTCCCGTGAAACCAATTTACATCGTGATTTCGAAGATGATTCCCTACTTTATCGTTTCGTGGTTTATCTTGATACTCATACTGTTACTTTCGGTTTTTGTGCTGCATGTTCCGATAACCGGTAATTTGATTTGGTTGCAGGTTTTTTCGCTGCTTTTCGTTGTGGTGGCCTTGGCGCTGGGATTGCTGATTTCATCGATTGTGAAAACGCAAGTCGCTGCAATGCTGGCTTCGGGCATGGGAATGATGATGCCGATGATGATTTTGTCGGGTATGCTGTTTCCTATCGAAAGTATGCCGGAC
>JAISWY010000102.1 GCA_031270925.1 Candidatus Symbiothrix sp. | reverse complement strand
CCCAGCTGCCAGCGGCGGCCGAGTGCATCCTTGACCATAAAATCGAGTTTCGGGCCGTAGAAAGCAGCTTCGCCCAATTCGACTTGGGCTTTGATGCCTTTTTCCCGGCAAACTTCGATGATGGCGTTTTCGGCGGCCGTCCAATTTTCTTCCGAACCGATGTATTTTTCTTTGTTTTCGGGATCGCGCAACGAGATTTGGGCTTCCCATTCGGTAAAATTCAAGGCGCGGAAAATGATGTGGATAATGTCCATTACCTTGATAAACTCGCCTTTTACGTCTTCGGGAGCGCAGAAAATATGTGCATCGTCTTGCGTGAAACCGCGAACGCGCGTTAATCCGTGCAATTCGCCGCTTTGTTCGTAGCGGTAAACGGTGCCGAACTCGGCCAAACGCAAGGGTAAATCTTTATATGAACGCGGAAATGCCTTGTAGATTTCGCAGTGATGCGGGCAGTTCATTGGTTTGAGTAAAAATTCTTCGCCTTCTTCGGGGGTTGTAATCGGCCGGAACGAATCTTTGCCGTATTTGGCGTAATGACCGGAAGTTATATACAATATTTTATTGCCGATATGCGGCGTCATCACTTGTTGGTAGCCGTATTCGCTTTGGATTTTCTTTAAAAATTCTTCCAGTTTCAAGCGTAATTGTGTGCCTTTAGGCAACCAGAGTGGCAAACCTTGTCCGACGTTTCGCGAAAAAGTGAACAATTCCATTTCCTTGCCGATTTTGCGATGGTCGCGTTTTTTGGCTTCTTCCAATAAAACAAGGTAATCGTCCAGTAATTTCTTTTTCGGAAACGTAATTCCGTAGATACGAGTCAATTGGCGGCGCTTTTCATCGCCTCGCCAATAAGCTCCGGCTATCGACGTCAATTTTATGGCTTTGATGTAGCCCGTATCGGGAAGGTGCGGGCCGCGGCACAAATCGGTAAATGCGCCTTGGGTATAGGTCGTTATTGTTCCGTCGGCCAATTCCGAAATCAACTCGGTTTTATAGACTTCGCCGCGATCGCCGAATTGTTTTAAAGCATTGTCTTTCGTAATATCGGTGCGTTTGATTATTGATTTTTTCGCTGACAATTCCTGCATTTTCTTTTCGATGGTTGTCAAATCGGCGTCTTTAATCACAATGCCTTCGCCCGGATCCACGTCGTAATAAAAACCGTTTTCGATGGCCGGCCCGATACCGAATTTGATATTCGGATACAATTCCTGCAAGGCTTCGGCCAACAAATGCGCCGACGAATGCCAGAAAGCGTGTTTGCCCTCGGCATCTTCCCATTTATACAATTTAAATACGGCATCTCCATTGATGGGACGGGATAAATCGTAGATTTCGCCGTTCACGCCCGCCGCCAAAACATCCTGTGCCAAGCGGGGGCTAATGCTTTCGGCTATCTCCATAGCCGTTGTTCCTTTTGCATATTCGCGGACGGAACCATCCGGAAATGTTATTTTTATCATCATTTTTGCAAATAATCGGCAAAAGTACGATTCTTTTTTCAATGCAGCAAATTTACTGCGCGATTCTTACCATATTCGGCAAGGTTTTATACATTATAAACTACAACCGGAAGAAAAAACAAAGTTCTAGCGATTGATAGAGGATTGTTCAAAAGGATAGTTACACCTACCACTTCATCGACACTACTGCTTTCGCAGGCAGAGTGCAGGTAAAATGGCGTTTCCCGTCTTCTATAGTAACTTCCTGTGTAACAGCGTTTTTATTGATGGCCACAAGCGCGTGCGAACCGTCGGCGTTTGTAAAAGCGGTGTACGCAATTCCCGTTGCCTTGAAACCACTTGTGCCGATGCGCGTCGCACCCGGTTTTATCACGCTCGCAAGGTGCGCAATAACGTAATAATGCGAATTGCGGATAATGGTTTTGAAATTCGTGTTATCAATATCTACTGCGCCATAACAAGTTTGGCAGCCGCCGTCGCGGTTGGGGCCTCGGTCGTTGTCAAGCATCAAATTCCAGACAATCACTGCTTTACACCAATTGTCGATCGTGCCAAGCCCCAATTCTTCCATATCACGCAGCAAAGATTTTTCGAGGTTGCGCCCGTCATTCCAAATACCAATTGAGGCTTCGGAAAAAATCAGTTCTTTGTTTGGATACTGCGTATGAATATCGTTGAGTTCAGAACGCTTGCCGCCGTAATTGTGGTAGGCTGCGCCGATAACTACTTGGGCATCAACACCCGAATTGTAGATTTTTACGGGGTAATCGTTTTGGTCATTCATATTATCATAGTTATAATTATGATCGAAAAGATAGATTTTTGTTGCAAGTCCTGCGGCTTTAATTTTTGGAACGAGCGATTGATTTAAAAAATCGCGCTGTTCCGACCATCCCATAAAAAGAGATGCAGAATTGCCGCGATTGAGAGGTTCGTTTTGCGGAGTAACGGCGTAAATATTAATGCCTTGCGTCTCAAATGCCTGAATCCACTTTACAAAATAATCGCCGTAGTCGCCGTAGTGTGCAGGATTGAGTTGTCCGCTTGTCCAAGAATTGTGGGCTTGTAAATCTGTGAGATTATTTACTTTCATCCAGCGCGGGCAAGTCCAAGGCGAGCCGAGAATTTTTATAGTCGGGTTAATTGCCAAAATTTCTTTGAGAATGGGAATTACATAGTCGTTTTCCTCACTTGTGAGTGCGAAACCCGCATTTTGATTGTCCCAACAAGTGTATTCGCTCAATGAAAAATCGGAGCAGCCAATCGCAATTCGGATGTAACTGAATCCGAAGTTTTCGGGTGAATAGGTTTCCGTGAGAAATTTTGTTCTATCTTCTATTCTCATTTTCAGCAGGTTATAACAAGACGAACCTGTAAGCGCCGCTCCAAAACCGTCCATCTTTTGAAACTTCTCTGTCGGTTTGAGTTTGATAGTAGTCGCCAACGTATAAGGGTCTTCTCTAAAATCAACTTTCATCAATTTCAAATCATACGAGCGCGAAGTGGTGGTTACATACACTGCTACATCGCCTTTGGCTTGCTCTTCCGTGCCGCTACCGGTACCGGACAGA
>JAISWY010000100.1 GCA_031270925.1 Candidatus Symbiothrix sp. | reverse complement strand
CCGGCTGCCAAAATCATTGCTATTGCTAAAAATATTGTCTTTTTCATTGTTTTTTTATTGTTTTTTTTTGATTGTTTTACACTCTTGAAAATATCACTGTCCCACTCCCCTCCCCTTTCTGAGGAGGGGCAGTAGCCGGGATTTATCGGATGATTGATTTGCCGACACTCGTTTTACCTGATTCGTGAATTTGTTTCACAATATATACACCGGTTTCTCCGATGCCAAGGGATTGCAAGCTCTTGGTATTCCCAATCCGAATACCCTGCAAATTGTAATATTCCATGGAAACAACCGCATCATCCGCCGAAACGGAAGGCAATGCGGTAACTGTTTCAACGGATAAGAAACTGCGCAAGCTCGCCGCATTGCTTGTTTTGACAACGATAAACGCTTCAAACGGTGCAAAAGTGATGGATGTTTCCGCTGCCGGCCGTTCAAACTTATTTTGACCGCTGTTGTATTGATAATAATAGTTCTCGCTTTCCCCTTGCGTTACAACATAATCTTTCAATGTCGGATTGGCCAATAAATAATAAACATTGCTGTTTGTTATTTCCAAATTGCTTTCGCTGACCGTAACCGAAGCATCGGAGCGGAAAGCAATTTTGTCTGCATCCTCGTTACTTCCATAATAACTCGGCTGAAACTGATAAATATAACCGGTTCCCGCCGGAGCCGGAGTTTGTGTGAAATTAAACGCATTGCCATCGTAAGTTTTTGCAATGTAATCGCCGTAATAACCGGTGTCATAAGGCGTGTCGCTGTAGGGAATCATATCGGGAGAATATCCGTCTGCGGCATATCCGTAACCGTACAATGCGCCGATCGAATAGGGGAAACCGATTGGATACCAAGTATCGGCTGCAACCCTCCAATCGGTAACGATTTGTGCCGTAATGGAATGACCGTTCAAATTAACGCTTGCGCCTTCCTCTATCAACAACGTATATACCGTTTTGTCGTCCGACAATGTCGGATAATTGTCAAGTCCGGCAGGAATAATCACATAATCGCCGGGAGCAGGAAGACGGTTTTCATCCCAGTTTCCAGCCTCTCCCCAAGCTGTCGGAGCAGTAGTATTAGCGCCCGTCCAAGTGATGACCGGTTGGATTGTTTGAAAAGTGAGGGAAGTCACATTGCCGAAAGTGAACGTTTGGGGAGACGTTTCATCCGAATACGTTACCGAAATACTGCCGTTGAGAATGGTCACAACGGCGTTTTCAAACGAAAAACCGGATTCGCCGTTTACGCTAATCGTGGTAATCGGTTGCGCTGAAAGTGTCGCACCGAATAGCAACAAGGCTATTGCCGATAATAGAATTTTGTTTTTCATTGTGTATCTATTTTTTTTAAGTGAAAATTGATTGAAAATCATGTATTATTTTCCGATGGCTCCCAGGTATTTGATGTTGATAACGTCGTTGCCGAGAATATCTTTCGCCGCCGCGCCATCGAACAGCAATCCGTTCTTGAAAACATTGGGTTCGCCGGATTTGAACGACGATACTTTGCTGAATCCGTTGGCAGACGATGGCATCTTGATTTTCGGATCGTAACGCAAAGCCGTTTCGTCGATGGTATAGACGCTGCCGAGCTGATACCAGAGATTGTTTTCAAACACGACGGGTTCCATGTTGTGCTTGTCGATAACGCCCGTACAAGGGAGGTCGCACATAAAGATATTGTTGTAATAATGGAAATCGTGCGATTTACCGGCATTTGCCCAGTCGTCGGTAAAAAGGATTTTGGGCGTAGCAGCGTTAATTACAACCAGATTGTTATAGACTTCCGTTTTACCTACGCTGCTCGAAACGGTCATCAGCGAACCACGATAGGCGCCTTCGTTCTTGTAGAAAATATTGTTGCGGATAATAGTTCCCGAATGGTCGCCTTCCTTGATGTTACAAAGCAGGATGCCGCCGCCTTTGTTGTGATGCACGTAATTATATTGCACAAGTGTGTTTTTGCAGGCAATATCCACATCCAATCCCTGACCGTCGGCGCTGCCGTGTGCCAGCCAGGTATAAGCCGCTTCGTTGAACTGCATCGTGATGTTGGTGCAGCTGTAAGGCCAAAGTCCCGCGCTTGCCTGACCGTTTCTACCCAAAAAATTGGCGTGGTAGCAACGGTTGTGGTCGATGAAGGAATCGGTACAGCCCATCATGATTAAGCCGTCGCCGCCGGCATAGCTGATGTCGTTTCCTTGAATAACTACGTTGCGGTTTGGCCACCAGTTTTGCGTGTCGCTGATGTAGCCGTTCAAGCCGTTGCCCGGTTTGTCGCGTTGTCCCCATTTGGCTGTAATCAAGATGGCGCTACGGCATACTTGCTTGATTTCGTTGTTGGTGATAAACAGGTTTTCGTACCAACTCGCGCCCTGTTCGACCGTAGTGTTTGTTTCGAGAATAATTCCGCCGTATTCCTTGTTGGAGAAACGGGCGCCGGGGGCAATCGCTTCTACATCCAGATTCGCAGGGTCTGTGCCTTCAAACGTGGCGTCGCCCGCCCAGTTTACCGCTTCGATTTTGCAACCGGTAATTTCGACGTTGCGGAACGCTCCCTTGCTTTTTCCGTTTGCATCCAATTTCACTCCTGTCTGTACGCGGATGCCGCGTGCGCCGGAGGGATTAGTAATACGAATGTTGCGGAAACGAATGTTGTCGTCCTGAATCAGCACCGCTTGATCGCTGTTGCCGTTGATGGAAGCACGTTCAATTCCGCCGTAAATATCGAAGATAAACGGTTTTTCGGGTGTTCCTGCAAGGTTTTTCAATACAATATTTTCATTGAAAACCGCACCGGCTTTGAGCAGCACTTTGCATTTCGGCGGAAAGAGTGCATCGCGCGAAAAAGTAGTGATTTTCCACAGCGTTTTATAGGCCGCACCTTCCGAAAGGCCGTTGTTTTCATCGTTTCCATTCACAGGATCGACGTAATACGCCGTGTAATCGCTTTCGTCAATCGTGGCGATAGTGGGAATTACTACCGCGTTATCGTAATTCACGAGTGGCGTTTCGCCCTTGCCATTGTTGCCGCTGCCGTTGCCGTTTTCTTCGGGTGTAACGGGAACTAATTGGAATGCTGTAAATTTCCAATCCTGCGTATAGCCTGCATTGTCTGTAGAGGTTTTATTGATATAAATTCCAAATTTTACCGGCCCATTTGTCGTTTTTGTGTAGTTGAATGTGTATTTGACGTTTCCATTCCAAGATGGAGCAAAAGTAATCACTGATGTTGCTTCTGTACCGTTTTCTTCTGCATACAAATATGCTTCATTACCACCTGTACCTGGATATCCCGTCGCATAACACGAGAAGGTATATGTTCCAATCGGAAGATACTGTATTTCTTGTGTAAACCATATTTCAAGTATTGCACCATACAAGTTTCGAGGTCGAACATAGTGCGCACCTGCGATTGCACCGGCAGGCAAATACTCATCTGTGTTCCTTTGTAATACCGGATTTTCGGCAGGAATCGGCGTACCGCCATCGTGTCTTACGGAAGTTTCCCTCCATCCGGTCAAACCGTTCGTCAGCCATATATTTTTCAACTTTACCTCAATCGGAGTTATAACAGCCGATTCGGGAAAAGTCGCATTCTCAAGAGCCGTCCCGTTTTCATTAATCGTA
>JAISWY010000041.1 GCA_031270925.1 Candidatus Symbiothrix sp. | reverse complement strand
ACGAGGGGCTGTCTCAAATGTCAGCCCCTTGTTTTTTTTCAAAAATACCATCAAATGATTTGGTTATTAGCCCCCGCTCGGCGTAGCGTAAAAGCATGTCTCCTGACATGCCGCAAGCGAAGACGCTTGCTTTTAACGGCTCAGTCGCAAACCCCTGTGTTAAGTAGAAACAACAGACCTGCGGTCTGTCGCCTCTGCTAAACACAGGGTTTTGCAACTGAGCCCTTTTAACCCGACGACGGCTGGATCCTTCGCCGAGCAAGGGTGCTATTGTTGTAAGTACAGAGATAATAATGGGGAAATCAGAAGTCTTGACTTCGCTCCGCTCGACATGACGGGACGGTCAAGCGAAGCGACCGACGGTTGTCCGGCGATTATAAACTCCCGATACGGAGGATTGAATCCAAAGTTTGCCGGATTTCGTTGCAAGAAGCGCTCGAAAGTAGATTTTCGTCCAAATCGTCTGATTCTGTTTCTAATTTGCCCCGAAATGATTATCTTTGCACCCATTAATTGGCAAGAAGATGAAAAAAAATTCATATTACTTTCTATTCCTTATATTATCTATCTGTGTATTAGTTGCTTGCAAAAGCGTAAAAAATACGGCAGAAGCAGTTGCATTACAAAATATGAACAGGGAAGACCGGTTTGCGCAACTTTTGCAGTCGGAACTCACATTCAATACTTTGGCCGCGAATTTGCAAATGTCGCTTCAAGACGGCGATAAACAAGTTTCGATGGCGATCGATGCACAATTACGCATCCGGCACAACGAGGCATTCCAACTCTCGCTCCGTGTACCGCTACTTGGTTCGGAAGCTTTCCGTCTCATTTTAACTCCCGATAAAGTATTGGTTATCGACCGGTTAAACAAACAATACGTACAGGAATCAATGTCGGTTCTGCAAGCGCAATTCCCATTTACATTCGATTATTATATGGCCGAAGCTTTGTGGACGAACCGCTTGTTTTTGGCAGGAAAATCAAGTCTTTCCAAAAAGGATTTGTCCGGTTTCGCCATGGATAACGATAAATACACGATTCATTTAAAATACAGCGACGACTACGCCACGAATTATATTTTTTCATGCGACCATACGGCGCGGATTCAAAGCACACAAGCCCTGCGCGAATCCGGCGCTTTGGGCGTGGAATGTGTTTACAGCGCTTGGGGACAAACGTCCAAGCAACAGACTTTCCCGATGGCGATGCAATGGAAACTGCTGACAAACAAGCAGCCTCTCCAATTGAATATCGCTTTTAAATCGGTCAATACGGATGCTCCCGTAAACATCGACCAAAGCATACCGAATAAATACACGCAAGCATCGCTCGAACAGTTAATTCGCACACTAAAACGTTTTCTATGAAAAATATTGGTGTGATATTGTTCCTGTTGTTGCTGTCGGGAACGCTCGCAGCAAAATCGACTCAAACTCAAAATTTAAAGCAACAGCGTAAGGCATTGCAGACCGAAATTGAAAAAAACAATCAATTGATTGCCGAAAACAATCGATCCATCAAATTGAGTTTGAACCGCTTAAACTTAATCATCGAACAAATCGAAATGCGAAAAAAATTGCTTTTGATATTGGAAGAAGAAATTACTAATATCAATGGCGAAATTCGCTTGAACGAACACGCCGTCGAAAAGTTGGAGCAAAACCTGCAAACGAAAAAGGAGCAATACATGACGGCCGTCCGGCAATTATACAAGCAAAAAAACAAGCCCGACCAATGGCTGTTTGTGCTTTCGGCCGATAATCCTTCGCAAGCTTTCCGCCGGATGTTGTATTTGAAGGAATATTCGAATTGGCGACACAATCAGGCCGGCGAAATTATTGCACAACAGCAAGAACTGAACGCAAAAAAAGAAATCCTTCTGTCCGTTAAAAACGAAAACCAAACCATTTTGGAATTAAAACGGCAAGAGGAAAACCAATTGCAGACCGAAGAAAAGAAACACCAAACACAAGTCGATCAGCTGAAGAAAAACAGCAAACAGTTGAAAGCCGAAATCGACAAGAAGAAAAAACAAGCAGCGGCATTGGATCGTGAAATCGCACGCATTATCAAAGCGGAAATCGAAAAAAGCGCCAAAGCTGCCAAAGCCGCCAAAAAAGATACCAAAACCGAATCGAAAGGAGGTTTCGCCCTGACCAGGGAAGAACAAGCGCTCGCAGCCAGTTTCGGCGCCAACAAAGGCAAAATACCGTTTCCGTTGAAAGGCAACTATCGCATAGTCAATCGGTTTGGCGAACATCAATACGGAAATTTACGTCAGACGAAAACAGATAACAACGGCATTGATATTCAAACTTCAGCAGGCAATACCGCCAAAGTCGTTTTTGAAGGCGTGGTAATGGATGTTTTCCGGGTTCCGGGCGAACAATTAAGCGTATTGGTGCGACACGGGAGTTATATCACGCTCTATTCCAATCTGTCGCAAATATTGGTGAAAAAAGGGGATACAGTAAAAACAAATCAAGAAATCGGTCGGATTTATACCGATCCGTCGGCTGGAACGATTCTCCATTTTGAATTGTGGAAAGAAAAGACGAGGTTAAATCCCGAATCGTGGTTAAATAAATAAGTATATGGAAAATAATCAATCTGCATTAGTGCTTCATTCGGGCGGACAAGATTCGACGACCTGCCTTTTTTGGGCCTTGAAACATTTTAAGGAGGTACGGACGCTTTGCATCACTTACGGTCAGCGTCATGCCTTGGAAGTAGAAGTAGCGCGGAAAATCGCCGAAAAAGCGGGCGTTCCGTTTCAGATTTTGGATGCCAATGTGATTAGCGGTTTGGCCGATAATTCGCTTACGAATCCCAACATTGTGATGGATCAGGAAAAACCGGCCGATTCGTATCCCAATACTTTCGTACCGGGGCGAAATTTGTTTTTCCTGACTTTCGCCGCCGTCATCGCTCGTTCGCA
>JAISWY010000371.1 GCA_031270925.1 Candidatus Symbiothrix sp. | reverse complement strand
AACAACCGATGCACATTGCGGCGAATATACGCCGAAACATTGGAAAACGCGCCAGTGGCTTTCCGGTTTTACGGGTTCGGCCGGTACGGTAGTAGTAACGCTCGAAAAAGCCGGTTTGTGGACCGATTCGCGCTATTTCCTGCAAGCCGAAGAACAATTAAAAGATAGCGGTATCGACTTGTATAAAAGCGGATTACCTGAAACGCCCGAACTCGAAGAGTGGTTGAGCGGTGAATTATCATCCGGCGACACGGTAGGAATCGAAGGTTCGGTTTTTACCGCATCGGAAGCCATTTATCTTGTCGATTTTCTCAAAAAGCATAATATTAAGGTTGATGCCGATTTTGCGCCTTACGACACACTTTGGAGCAATCGGCCGGAAATCCCGCTTCATCCGGCCTTCATTCTTTCCGAATCGTTTTCGGGCGAAAGCGCAAGCAGCAAAATCAACCGGACCTTGAACGAATTGCGAGCCAAAAACTGCCAAGCTACGGTTTTAGCTTCGCTCGACAGCATCGCTTGGCTGTTCAATATTCGCGGTAACGATATATCCTACAATCCGGTAGCGGTGGCTTATGCATACATTTCCGAACAGGAAACGGCGCTGTTTATCGATTCGCGCAAACTGACCGACGAAACAGCCGAATATCTTCATAAAGAAGGAGTTATATTAGCCGACTACAATAAGATATACGACTATCTTCCGAAAATAAGCGTTGATAAAATATTGATTTCTCCCGAAAAAATCAATTACCGCTTGTATAATGCGATTCCCGATTCGTGCCGGATAACGGAAGAAAAAGTGCATCCGGTCGATCAGTTGAAAGCGATTAAGAATGAAACCGAAATCGCCGGCATCCGCAACGCTATGAAACGCGACGGTGTGGCTTTGGTCAAATTTTTATATTGGTTGCATACACAATTAGAAGAAAATCAAACAATTACGGAATTGGATGTGAGTACGAAACTTCGTCAATTCCGCAGTGAACAAGAATATTTTTTCAGCGAAAGTTTTGAAACGATTGCCGGTTACGGAGCGCATGGAGCCATCGTTCATTATGCTCCAACGACCGAGTCGAATGCGACACTTCAACGCGAAGGTTTGTTGTTGCTCGATTCCGGCGCTCAATATTTCGACGGCACGACCGACATTACACGCACATTTGCGCTCGGTCATGTAACGGACGAAATGCGCAAAGATTTTACATTGCTTTTGAAAGGCCACATCCACCTCGCGCTCGCCCAATTTCCGAAAGGAACCATTGGAATGCAATTGGATGTGTTGGCGCGACAATTTATCTGGCAAGCCGGCGAAAATTATTTGCACGGTACCGGTCATGGCGTGGGGCATTTTCTGAATGTACACGAAGGGCCACAAAACATCCGGATGAATTACAATCCGGCGCCGCTGATGCCCGGAATGATTACATCCAATGAGCCGGGCGTTTACAAAACCGGTCGCTACGGTATCCGCATCGAAAATCTCATCCTTACGGTTCCGAGCCAAACGACCGAATTTGGCGATTATTACAAATTTGAAGTACTGACTTTATGTCCGTTAGACGGCCGTTTACTGAATGTTTCGCTTTTGAACGAACCCGAAATCCGCTGGTACAAAGATTATCAGAAAAAAGTATATGAAACGCTCAGTCCATATCTCACAAACGATGAAAAAAATTGGCTGAGCATGCAATTATGAGCGGCAAACTCTACATCGTGCCTACGCCGGTCGGCAATTTGGAAGACATGACTTTTCGCGCCGTCCGGCTATTGAAAGAAGTCGATTTGATTTTGGCCGAAGACACGCGCGTTACCGCTTTCTTGCTGAAACACTTCGAGATACAGAATAAAATGCAATCGCATCACAAATTCAACGAGCATCAAAGAGTGGAAAGTGTGACGGTGCGTATCAAAGCCGGCGAAACTATCGCTTTGGTGTCGGATGCGGGAACGCCGGGCATTTCCGATCCGGGTTTTTTGATTGTCCGCGAATGTATCCGGCAAGGCGTGGAAGTAGAATGTTTGCCCGGAGCGACGGCTTTCGTTCCTGCCTTGGTCGATTCCGGTTTGCCGATCGATCGCTTCTGTTTTGAAGGATTTTTGCCGCAGAAAAAAGGCCGTCAGACCAAATTGAAAGAATTGGCCGAAGAAACGCGGACGACCGTTTTGTACGAATCGCCTTTTCGCGTGGTAAAAACATTGACACAACTCGCTGAATATATGGGAGATAACCGTTTAGCTTCCGTTTCGCGCGAAATTACCAAACTTCACGAAGAAACGGTGCGAGGAACATTAAAAGAAATTATATCGCACTTTTCCGAGAAGGAACCCAAAGGCGAATTTGTTATTATTCTACAAGGGAAAAATCATTAATTCTAAAATAATAAAGAAATGAAAAAAATTCTGTTTATCAGTGCTTTATGCGCTATTTTTTGCACTTCGTGCGTAAAAAATTCTTCGGAATACAAACAGTTACAGGCACAACGCGATTCGCTGGCTTTGGCCGATGCGCAAAGCAAAGCCGAATTGAACGACATCTTGTCGCTTTTGAATGAAGTGGAAGATAACTTTCGCGAAATCAAGGCAAAAGAAAATTATTTGAGCGTACAATCTTCTACCACCGGCGAATTAACGCCTTCGAATCGTGAGCGGGTCGAAAGCGATTTACAATTTATCACGGAAACACTCGACAGCAACCGCAAAAAAATCGCCGATTTGGAAGTGCGTATGAAAAAAGCGAACATCAAATCGACGCAATTGTCGAAAACCTTGGAAAATTTGCGGCAAGAATTGAGCGAAAAAACCAATGCCATCGTTGCTTTGCAAGAAGAATTGGCCAAAAGAGACCAGAAAATCGCCGAAATGGGTGTAAGTTTGAACATCTTGGCTAACGATGTGGATTTGCTTGCACAACAATCGAAAGAACGCAAAGAAATCATCCAAGCACAACAAGCCGAACTCAACAAAGTCTTCTATTGCTTCGGAACGAGCAAAGAATTGAAAGACAACAAAATAATAGTCAAAGGAGCATTGAACGCCGATTTCGATCCGGCTTACTTCATCCCGACCGATAATTCGATTCAAAATATACCGTTATTGGCAGCCAAAAAAGGCGCTTTGATTTCCAAACATCCGGCCGGATCGTATGAATTTGGAAATGACGCCAAGGGCAAACTCGAATTGCGTATCTTGGATGCCAAGTCGTTTTGGAGTTTAACGAAATTTTTGGTTATCGAAGTCAAAATGTAAGTTTTGTTCCGCTAATATATTATGAGAAAAGAAATTAAATTCAGTTTATTATACCGCGATATGTGGCAGTCGTCGGGAAAATACCAGCCACGAGTTGATCAGTTGCAACAAATCGCGCCGGTTATCGTCGATATGGGTTGCTATGCACGGGTAGAAACCAACGGCGGCGCCTTTGAACAAGTGAGTTTGCTGTACGGCGAAAATCCGAATAAGGCAGTACGCACGTTTACCGAGCCATTCAATAAAGCAGGTATTCAGACGCACATGCTCGACCGCGGCTTAAACGGCTTGCGGATGAATCCTGTTCCGGCCGATGTGCGCCAACTGATGTACCGCGTGAAAAAAGCGCAAGGCGTCGATATTACGCGCATTTTCGACGGATTGAACGATCCACGCAACATTATACCGTCGATTCAATACGCCAAAGCAGGCGGAATGATTCCGCAAGCCTCGCTTTGCATTACTTATTCGCCGGTTCATACGGTCGATTATTATGTTGCCTTGGCCGATAAACTGATAGAAGCCGGCGCCGAAGAAATCTGTTTGAAAGATATGGCCGGCATCGGTCGTCCGTACAGTAATGGACAGATTATCAAAGGAATAAAAGATCGTCATCCGAATATTACGATTCAATATCACGGACATTCCGGCCCCGGATTTTCGGTCGCTTCGATGTTGGAAGCCGCAAACAATGGCGTGGATTACATTGATGTAGCGATGGAACCGCTGTCGTGGGGCATGGTGCATCCCGATGTGATTACCATTCAAGCGATGCTGAAAGATGCCGGATTTGTCGTTCCCGAAATTAATATGGAAGCCTACATGGAAGCCCGCCGACTAACTCAATCGTTTATGGACGATTTCTTGGGATACTTCATCGATCCGAGCAATAAAATAATGACTTCATTATTAGTCGGTTGCGGACTTCCCGGCGGCATGATGGGTTCGATGATGGCCGATTTGAAAGGAATGCACAACGCCATCAATTTGGCTTTGACTCAAAAAGAAAAGCAGGAAGTTTCGTTGAATAATTTGGTCATCCAATTGTTTAATGAAGTGGAAGCTATTTGGCCGATGTTGGGATATCCGCCTTTGGTAACGCCTTTCAGTCAGTACGTTAAGAATATTGCGCTGATGAATATTTTCGCTGCTGCCAAGGATGAACCGCGCTTTTCGATGATTGATAAAGACAGTTGGAACATGATTTTGGGTAAAATGGGTAAGTTACCCGGCGCTTTAGCTCCCGAAATCGTCGAATTGGCGAAAGCGAACAATCTCGAATTTTACGAAGGCAACCCGCAAGATTCGTTTCCGAACGAATTGGAACGTTTCCGTGCCGAAATGCGTGAAAACGGTTGGGACGAAGGGCAAGACAAGGAAGAATTGTTTGAATTTGCGATGCACGAACGGCAATACCGCGATATGATTTCCGGGGCAGCTAAAAACCGCTTCAACCTCGAATTGGAACAAGCGAAAGAAAAAAACCTTGCGCCCATCATCAAGAAACGGCCGGTAATAGACATCCCGATGTTCAGTTTCGAGGAAATCACGAAAGAATATCCGTTTGCGAAGCCCATTCATGCACCGGGCAAAGGTCAAGTGCTTTGGCAATACGATATAAACGATGCTTCCACTGCACCGTTTGAAGGCTCGACCATCGACAAGGGGAATAATCTCTGTTATATTCAAAACCAATACGGCATCGAACCGGTGGTTACGGGATATGGCGGCACCATTGTAGGAACCTATATCAAACAGGGCGATCACGTGGAAAAAGGGCAGATTTTGGCATTTATCAATTAACAAAAGCGGCGGGCAATGTCACATTCTCATTTGCACGAGCATCATCACGATGTAGGCAATATACGTATTGCCTTTTTCCTCAATTTGTTTTTTACGGTTGTCGAACTCATTGGCGGCCTGCTAACCAACAGTATTGCGATTATTTCGGATGCCATTCACGATTTTGGCGACAGTCTTTCCTTAGGTTTGGCGTGGTATTTCCAAGGTTTGGCGAAAAAAGGCAGCAACGAGCGTTATTCTTATGGTTACAAGCGTTTTTCGTTGTTGGGCGCCATTCTCAACTCCCTGGTTTTGACGATTGGAAGCGTTTTTATTCTGTATGAGG
>JAISWY010000321.1 GCA_031270925.1 Candidatus Symbiothrix sp. | reverse complement strand
CCGATCAAAGAACTCAAAGCGCTTGAAAACGTGTTTCTCAAATGCGGCGAAACGCGCACAATTACCTTGTCCGTTCCATACGAACGCTTGAAATATTACGGACAAAACGGTTGGCAAAGCGGTGCCGGCGACTACAAAATCTATTTGGGAACCAACGCGGAAAATCTGTTTTTTGAAAAAGATTTAAAAATTGAAACAGGATGAAACAAACGTTCTTATTAGTTATCGTTTGGCTTTCGGCGTCGGTCTGTTTCGCCGAGAAGCCAAGAAAAACGATTGCGCTCGAAAACGATTGGCGCTTTCAAATTGGAGAAGTAAAAGACGGCGAAAAAAATAATTTCGACGATTCGGCTTGGGAAATTGTTTCCGTTCCTCACGATTGGGCGATCGGACAACAATTCGATATGAACATCGACCGGCAAACGGTGCAAGTACTTGAAGATGGCGACCGGCAACCGCAGCTGCGTACAGGGCGCACCGGAGCCTTGCCCATGTTTGGTGTTGCTTGGTATCGTAAAAATTTTGAACCGGATGTGAACGATAGCGGCAAACAGATTTTCCTTGAATTTCAAGGCGCCATGAGCAATCCGCAAGTCTTTGTGAACGGCCGGAAAGCGGGCGAATGGCATTACGGCTACACTTCGTTTATCGTTGATATTACCGAATATTGTGTTTTCGGCAAACCCAATGTTTTGGCTGTCCGCTTGGATAATCCCGAAGAATCTTCCCGCTTCTATACCGGAGCCGGACTTTTTCGCCCCGCCAATCTGATTATCAAGAACAAAGTGCATATCGCCCATTGGGGAACGTATATCACAACGCCGCAGGTTTCCGCACAAAAAGGCGAATTGCGGATTCAAACCACTATCGAAAACAATTCATTGAAAAACGCTAAAATTCAATTAGTTACCGAAATTATTTCTCCCGACGGGAAAATAGTCGGCAAAACGACGACTTCCCAAAATCTTCCGGCAGCAAGCAAGCTAATCGAACAAAAAACAAGCATCGCAAAACCGGAACGGTGGAGCATCGAACATCCGAGAACATACAAGGCAATCAGTAGAATCTATGCCGGAAAGGTTTTATTGGACGAATACGAAACCATTTTTGGCTTTCGGGAAATCCGTTTCGACGCTCAAAAAGGCTTCTTTTTAAATGGAGAAAACATCAAACTAAAAGGTGTTTGCCTGCACCACGATTTGGGACCTTTGGGCGCTGCCGTCAATCGCCGCGCGACCGAACGCCAATTGCAATTCATGAAAGAAATGGGCTGCAACGCCATTCGCACTGCGCACAACCCGCCATCGCTCGAATTGCTCAATTTGTGCGACAGCCTGGGTTTTGTGGTCATCGACGAGGCTTTCGACGAATGGCAATCCGGCAAAATGACCAATGGATATAACCGATATTTCGACGAATGCTACGAACGTGATTTGACAGCGTTGATTCATCGCGACCGCAACCATCCCTGCGTTATCCTTTGGAGCATCGGCAATGAAATACGCGAGCAACGACAGGTCGGCGGTTATCTCGTAGCCCGCCGCCTGACCGAAATTTGCCATCGCGAAGACCCGACACGCCTTGTTACCGCCGCATTCGATCAATATCCGGCGGCTATCGACAACCAATTGAGCGACGAAATAGACGTCGTCGGTTTCAATTACAAATTCTTTGCTTATGAGCCTGTTCACGAAAAACATCCCCAATATATATTGTATGGCAGCGAAACCGCCTCTACAGTCAGTTCGCGCGGCGTTTACAAATTTCCATTGAAATGGGACAAGCACGCATGGCACAGCAATTATCAAGTATCTTCTTATGCGACCGATTGTGTGCCGTGGGGCTGTTTTCCCGACGAAGAATTTGCCAAACAAGACGACCTCGATTTCGTTTTCGGCGAATTTGTATGGACGGGCTTCGATTATCTCGGCGAACCGACTCCTTACAACGAAGGTACGCCGGCGCGAAGTTCGTATTTCGGCATTGTCGATTTGGCAGGACTGAAAAAGGATATTTTCTATCTTTACCAATCGCATTGGAGCGATCGACCGGTGTTGCATCTGCTACCGCACTGGAATTGGGAGGGATACGAAGGAAAAAACATTCCGGTAATGTGTTATACCAATTATCCCAAGGTAGAATTATTCGTCAACGGGAAAAGTTACGACATTCAAACGCACGACCCATCGAATACGTTCACGCGCTACCGCTTGATTTGGGATAATGTACCTTATTCTCCGGGCGAACTGAAAGCCGTGGCTTACAACGAAAAGGGCGAACCGGTACAAACCGAAATTATCCAAACAGCGGGAAAAGCGACACAGATTCGCCTCACAGCCGATCGCACGACTATTGCAGCCGACGGAAAAGATCTATCGTTCATCACGGCCGAAGTACTTGACAAAGATGGAAATCCTTGTCCGACAGCCGATTCCTATTTGTTTTTTGAAGTGGAAGGTGCAGGAAAACTCAAATCGCTATGCAACGGCGATGCAACCGGTCAAATACCTTTTTCGTCGAATTATATGCCGCTTTTCAGTGGGAAATTGGTGGCGGCGGTTCAATCGTCGCTTCAATCGGGAGAAATAAAAATCAGGGCCTTGGGCGGTTTGCTCAAAGCGAGTGAGATAGTTATCAATTCGCTTTGATAATTTTAATTAACCAAAATAAATATTTTTTAGATTACTATTCATTTTTGTTTTGATTTTAAATAAAATACCTATCTTTGTGGCGATATTTCATCCGGTTTTCTTATGGAGATAAGATTAGTGGGTAGCATTATGGAAGCGCGTCACGTCGAGCGGAATGGAAAGTTTCGAATATATAAAAAAAATTTCTACCAAACAGTTGTTTGGCATGGTTTTTGCAAATCGTGGCATATTTAATTTATTGGGCTGCTGCAAAATTAGATGAAAAACTTCAGTTTTCCAAGTGCATGCAATGAAAAAAGTTTTTTACAGAGGAAAGGTAACAATAAAAAAGAAGAATAGTTTATCAATCATAATAATAAAAATTAAAAGGGAAAGTAAAATGAAAAGAACGAAAATTTTATCACTATTACTCATTGTATTGGCTACAGTAGGCGTTACGAGAGCTCAGGT
This sequence comes from Candidatus Symbiothrix sp., assembly GCA_031270925.1. Classification (GTDB taxonomy): domain Bacteria; phylum Bacteroidota; class Bacteroidia; order Bacteroidales; family Azobacteroidaceae; genus Azobacteroides. Next base: position 758 of record JAISWY010000321.1, on the reverse strand, counting down.
ACACATTGGCGAAATGACCGACGCCCACATCGGCGCAGTTTTGGATTTGACAAATTCGCAAAACAGTGGCTTGCTATTGCCTCGCGTGGAGTTGGTCGATTTCGAGATTTTGACTGTTGGCGGTGTAATCGAAGCAGGCCCCGACGAAACCGCTAAGGGTATGACTGTTTACAACACCAATCTTTACGCCCTCAATGGCTTGGGCGTTTACGTTTGGGACGGCGCAAAATGGATAAGTATTTACGCTTCGGGCAAAATCAAGGCAACTCTTGCTACTTGCAGGCCTGATTATTACGAAGTTGATGCAACGAAATACGTTGATATTACGGTAAATGGTTATACCGGTAGTGATGGTATTTTTGTGGGCGCCAATACCGGCACTGCAATGCCTTATACGGCAGGAACTAAAACATTGCGTTTTTTAACTTATAATCTCGGCGCCAATCCGAATATTGCCGGCCCGAACGCTACCGCTGCCCAAATTGCCAAGGCGCAGATGGCTTATGTGAGTGCGGGTACTGCTTCTGAAGACATGACTGTATTCGGCGGATTATATCAGTGGGGGCGTAAGGATAAGGAACATTCCTTGCGTTGCGCTACGTCCGGCCACGAGGATAATTTTAGCCTCAATTTGCCTTATTCTTCTGCCAACTACAATCCTGCGACCGATACACTATTCGTCCAGTACCGTGGCGGCAGCACCGGGGCTGATTGTTTTTACGATTGGGTATCCGACCATGTTGCCGACGACAATCGTT
>JAISWY010000297.1 GCA_031270925.1 Candidatus Symbiothrix sp. | reverse complement strand
CCCGCGCTGATGTAATCGCCCTGTTCCACTTTTTTCTTCGTAACTATTCCATTTACAGTCGCTTTGATGTCGATGGTCGGTGTAGCTTTTCCCGATTTTTCAATGGCGGTGATTTGTTCGCCGGTCTGTTTCCAAAGGCGAAATTTTTCGCGGGCGGAGTTAAATAATGCCGGATTTTCCAATTTTTTAGCCTGCAATAATTCCTGTTGTGCGTTGAACAAGTCGGATGAGTAGATTTGCGCCACAGTTTGTCCGGCACGGATGGTTTCGCCTTCGAAATTGACCGACAGTTTTTCTATTCTGCCGTTTACGTGCGCCGTTTGCGAGCGGAGCGATCGTTCGTCGGCCTGAACCGTACCGTATAAATGGATTTCTTTACTTGGGTTTGTCCGGCTGACTTTGCTTGTTTGGATATTGGCCAATGCCACCGCTTCTTCCGACATTTGAATGGCATTGGGATCTTGTAGAATCGTTGTATGCAACGCCCCTACGACAGGAACCAGATCCATCGCGCAGAGCGGACATTTTCCCGGTTTGTCTTGCCGGATTTGCGGGTGCATCGAGCAAGTCCACACTTGATGCTCGTGTTGTTCATTTGTTTTTTCGGAAGCGTTTTTGCATCCGTAGGTGAATCCTGTCGAGAGGATTAATGCGAAAATTATAAACCGTTTCATTGTGATATTAATTTTTGAATATTAGCGATTTTTGTGTTGTAAGCGGCAATGGATTCTGCCGTATTGAGTTGATAATTCAGCAGTTGGCGTTGTACTTGAATCACGGCGCTCAAATCGCTTTTGCCGGATGCAAATTCCTGCAAAACCAATTCATAGGTCGTTTGAGCCAAATCCTGTTGTTTTTTGAATAATTCGATTTTCCGCCGTTCGTCGTTCAATTCGTGTTTTAAGCGGATGAAATCGGCTTGCAGACGGTTGAAAGTATCCTGAAATTTCTCTTCGCTCGCCTGTTTCAACAAGCGGCTTTCCTTTTGCGCGGCCCTGTATTTGTTGCGGTAGAGCGGAATCGACAACGAAACCATCGGCATAATCATATCTTGGCCGTTCATTTCGTTCATTGTGGGAGTGCCGTGGCCGGTCGATGGCTGTTCGGGACTTTTCCCAATTAGCATATATTGCAGACCGATTCCGAACATCGGATAGCCCATTTTCCGGTTCATATCGGCTTGGGCTTCGTACGCCAGCGATTCGTGGTGCAACATTCCCAACATCGGGTTTTGTGCTTGAATGAGGGACATGGACGAACTTTCATCCAACAACAAATCGTTCATTATCAATTCACTGGGAATTTGAACTTTGCTATCGATCGGCCGATTCAATAACAGGTTGAAGCGCGCTTTTTCGGCAGCGATTTCCGATTGCAGGCTTGCGATGGAATTATCCAAATCCATAACTTCCAATTGAATACGAAGAATTTCCGACATCGCAGAGGATGTGCCGCCGCTCATATTCATGGTAGAAGTTGAGAGTTGAGAGTCGAGAGTTGAGAGTTGAGAGTTTGCGCCCATGTTCATGCCGGCCATTCCGTTTGAATTTGGAGTCGTTTGTGCTGTGGTTTGCGGTTTTTCTCTTTCGCCCGACATGGCATTTCTATCGCTTCCTCCGCTCGCAAATCGTTGAACGGCAAGCGATTCGACTTGTTTCAACAATTGTCGGTTGGTTTCGCTGTTTTGCAGTTTCTGTTGCAAAGTGCAAAGAAGATACCATTGCGTATAGATTTCCAGATAGAGATTATCTTTGGCTTCGCGAAAAGCTTCAAAAGCCATTTTCGCCATTTGTTGCGCTTCGGTTCGCGCGGCTTTTTGCGTTCCGAACCACGGAAACATCTGCATCAGTTGGAATTGCGCAATTTCGCGGCCGTCAACCAAATCCATCGGTTCGAGGAAAAAGCCCATTTCCAATTGCGGGTCTTGCCATGCGCCCATTTGGGGGACTTTTTGCAGAGCCGCTTCGTAGGAATGGAAAGCCGCTTTTACAGCCGGACTGTTTTCGGCGGCTGTTCTTAAATAATATATCAACGAATCTTCTTGTCCGTAAATGATTAACGAACAAGGAATTAATAATAATATAATAAAATAATGTTTCATTGGTTTGAATGATGATTATACTGTCTCTTTTTTAAAACCAAACTCATTGAAACGAAGGCTGTTAAGTACAACGCTAACACTGCTCAAAGCCATCGCCGCCCCCGCAATCATCGGATTGAGCAAAAAACCGGTAAAAGGATAAAGTATGCCGGCTGCGACAGGAATGCCAATCAGATTGTAGATAAACGCCCAAAACAGATTTTGCCGAATGGTCGCTACCGTGTTACGAGACAGGCGGATAGCGCTTACTATTTTCTGTAAATCGCCCGAAACAATCGTAATATCGGCGGTTTCAATCGCTATGTCGCTTCCTTTGCCCATCGCAATGCTGACGTTGGCTTGCGCTAAAGCGGCGCTATCGTTGATTCCATCGCCAACCATCGACACGATTTTTCCTTCCTGTTGTTTCTTTTTTATCAAATGCAGTTTATCTTCGGGCAGGGCATGCGCCAAAAATTCTTTGATACCAGCTTGGCCGGCAATCGCTTGGGCAGCGTTTTTGTTGTCGCCTGTCGCCATCACGATTTCGATACCGGCCGCTTGTAATTGCTTGATGCTTTGTCGCGAAGAGGCTTTTATTTCATCGGATGCGGCGAAAAGAGCCATTATTTGCCTATCCGTTCCGAATAAAACAATCGTATGGCTTTCGTTTTCTTTTTCGGCTATCCATTTCATAACTTCACTATTGTCGTCGGCAGAATTGAATAACCGGGAATTACCCACGTAAAAATTCGTGTCTCCGACTGTGGTTTTTACTCCTTTGCCGGGCAATATTTTCAGAGAAAGCGAATCAAGAATAGTTGTTGTATTTGGAATAACGTCGATAATTGCTTTGGCTAATGGGTGTCCCGACAATTTTTCCATGCCGAATAAAATGCGGTTCAGCTCTTCCGTTTCGGGAACGAGCCATTTCTTGTCCGTAACTTTCGGAAAGCCTTGTGTGATAGTTCCTGTTTTATCCAACACGATGGTATTGACTTTCCGCAACGTTTCCAAACTATCCATATCTTTTATCAAAATACCTTGTTCCGCACCTTTTCCCATTCCGACCATGATAGCCGTGGGCGTTGCCAAACCCAATGCGCACGGACAGGCGATAATCAACACGGTTACAAATGCCAGAAAAGCATGAACTCCCGCATTTTCGCCTCCGAAAAGAAGCCACAGAAATGCCGAAAGCAAGGCAATCGTCGCCACCGCGGGAACGAAAATTCCGGTTCTCTTATCAACGGTTTTTTGGATAGGCGCTTTGGTGTTCTGCGCCTCGCTCACAAGCCGTATGATTTGTGCCAGCAAGGTTTCGCTTCCGAGTTTGGTAACGCGGAATTTAAAACTTCCATACTGATTAATCGTTCCTGCGAATACGTGTTGCCCCGGATTCTTTTCCACCGGAACAGGCTCGCCGGTAATCATGCTT
>JAISWY010000295.1 GCA_031270925.1 Candidatus Symbiothrix sp. | reverse complement strand
TCATCCATGTCGAACGGATAAGGAGTTCCCTCAAAATGATACAATCCTTTACCCTGTCTTTCACAAAATGCAATCGCTTCATTGACGGCATCCAGGGCTTCATTCCATTTTTCGGTTTTTTCATCCATCGGGAAGAATGTCCGGTTGTCGTAATCAAAAAAATCCGAGTACATCTGTTTGTTGCCATTGTAAAAAGGACTGGCCCTGAATAACATCACTCGCGCCTTGATGGCCAAAGCCGTCATTCTGTCCACTTGTCCCAAATCGTTGTCTGCTACCCGTTCGTTCAAGTCAGGAATGGCTTCATTGATTAACCGGATAATATAATCAAAGCAATCTTCCAATTTGGATCGTCGCAGATACATATTTTCGGATTTGGCATCCAGCGGTATGTTTTTATCAATGATCACAAAGGGTCCGTAATACTGAAGTAATTCGAAATAAAAGAAAGCCTTGAGGAATTTCACTTGTGCCGTCCACTCGGCTTTTTCTTTCGCCGTCATGTCGGGCACCATACCGATATTTTCCATGAACGTATTGGCAGCCCGGATTGCCTGATAATTGTGTCCCCATCGGTTCATCGGCGGATTTTGCTCATTCAACTGTCCCGTCATCACCTGAATTGGTTGTATGCCTGCCGAATTTTCACGCCACGCCCATCCTTCGAGCCATTCGTCGCCAAACATATAGGGAGAAGTTTGGAAATGATAGTAACCCAGTAAATACCAGTATACTTTTGCCAATGGCTGATAAGCTTTCTGTTTGTTTGAAAAGTAATCTTCCAGTACGATCGTATTGTCCGGCACTATGTCCAAATAATCGCTGCATGAAAATAATCCCCCGGTTCCCAAAACAAAAGAGACGAACCACAAGAAAATTTTTTTTGCTTTTTTTCTTTGATTTCTTGTATAATACATATTTTCCATATTTTTAATATTTGACAAGTTGATAATTTTTATTAATGCGTCTCTCTCAAAATGCTATTTGCAGTCCTATATTAAATCTGCGGTTAATCGGATAATCCAAACCCTTACCTCCCATTTCGGGATCCCACATTTTGAAAGCGCTGATCAGAAACAAATTTTCTCCGTTCAGGTAGATACGGCTTCCTTCGAGTTTGAATTTCTTGAAAAAAGCAGGGAGAGAATAACCTAATTCAGCTGTTTTAAGCCGTAAAAATGACCCGTCACGTAACCACCATGACGATTGTTGCGTATTATTGTCGATCTGATAATCGGCAAGCCGGGGCCAGAAAGCATGTACATCAGGATGTGTCTCGCTCCACGCGTCGCGGGCGATGATTGCCGGAGCGTTGCGCCGGTTCACAAACGGCGCTATACTTCCCGGATTGATGAAAAATGAACCCTTGCATTTCCCTGACAAAAGAAAGACAGATCAAGATTTTTATATCCGGTCGATAAGCCGAATCCGTATTGTATTTCCGGTACAGACGGATAACCCATCGGAATGCGGTCGTTATCGTTGATCACGCCGTCCTTGTTCATATCGGCATATTTGATATCGCCCCGCATATACGTACCGTAAGCCAATTGCGATGGAGAATTGTCTATTTCATTCTGGTCGATAAAAAGCCGTTCGGCGACAAGTCCCCATTGTTTGTTAATCGGATAACCGATGCCGGAAAGATATTTATCCTGATAATTCGGTTCGTCTTTTGCTTCCACTTTATTGGTAGCGAAAGTGAAGTTTGCGCGTCCGGTCATCCAGAAATCAGGAGTAAAGGAATGTTTGTAGTCAAGCGAAGCATCAATACCTTTCGAACTGACTCTTCCTACGTTACCTGCCACGCCAGCTTCCAAACCGACAATGCTTGGGATACTTTCGCGGTTCCAGTAAATCTTATCCCGAATATCGTAAAAGAGATCTATCTGAAATTTCAGCGCTTCGCTCTTGAACAGGCCGAGTTCAAATCCGAGATTGTACTTTGTCGATTCCTCCCAGCCAATATCGGGGTTTCCGTAGCGATAAACAGAGTATCCCAGGTAGGAGTTGGAGAAAGTTTTTCCCCAAACATAATTACTCCCGCCATCGCGTATATCGGATAAATAGAAAAAACGTCCCGACCTCTCGGCGATGGCGTCGTTACCTACTCTGCCATAAGTGAATTTTATCTTTAAAAGACTTATTAATAGGTATTTATCAATACGCTCCCAGAAGTTTTCGTTGGAGACCAACCAACCTATTCCATAAGATGGAAAGAAGCCGAATCTTTTTTTTCCGGTAAATTTTTCCGAACCGTTATAACCGTATGTAAATTCAAAAAAGTAACGGTTATCATAATCATAAGTCAAACGTCCGGAATTGCCGAGATTCCGTTCGGGCAAGGTTTCATAAATAGTTCCGCTTTTCCCGTTTGACAGGATAAATTCTTCGGCTATACCTACCGTCATGATTCCGACATTGTGGGGGCCATATTGTCCGTTCCAATTGACACGGCCTTCAAAATACGAATGCGTATTTCCGTCGCGAGAACCCTCTACATCGCCCAGATAACCGGAAGCATCGGGATTCAGGCGGTAAAGCGTATAAGTATCCGAAGGCGCATCGTATTGTTCGAGTGCAAAAAACAAGGGTTGCGCAGTGCGTTTTCCACTATGATATGACCATGTATTGATAGAGGCTTTTAACTGTACTTTCAACCCTTTCAGCAGCATGTCCAGATCCTGCATCAAAGTAGCCTGGGCTGTAATGGTATTTTCGTTTCGTTCTTCATACCCTCTGACCATTTCCGCATACGGATTCCATTTCATGGATTCTATATTTCCGAACAACGGGAAACGAAAATTCTTATATTTTTCATCAGGAATCCACATTGCCGGAAAATCTACGGGATTGGCATCCATTACCTGGTTAAATATATCGCCGGCAGTAGTGTATGGACCATTATAGCGTTCGAATCGTCCCTGAACACGGGTGTCAAGCGTAGTAGTAGCACTAAGTTTGAAAATCACATTACTTCGTATGTTGAAACGATTGATGTCAATGTTATTGTTGTAATTGTTCAGTTTGTCAATTTTCAATATACCCGTTTCATGGTCGTATCCGCCTGCAACATAGTATGTAGCGACTTTCCCTCCGCCTTGCAAATTAATATTGGCCTTGGTATTGATCGTATATTGCTTGAATAATTGATCATACCAGTTGATGTTGGGATATATCATCGGATTCTCCCCCCGCATGGTTGCCTGTATTTTTTCCTCGCCGTACCAGGCTCCAATCGGTTTTTCGCCCAAAGTATGGGCGCGGTCGCGGTCGCGTGAAACACGCGCTTGATTGTATAGCTGCATGTATTCCACGCCATCAAGCAATTCAAGCATCGTTGTAGGCGCAGCTACGTTTGCATCCAAACGAACCGACACTTTGACGGGGCCTTCGACACCTTTTTTAGTACTCACGGCAATGATGCCGTTGGCTCCTCGCGCACCGTACAATACCGTCGCCGAGGCGTCTTTCAGGATTGAAAAACTCTCGATGTCGTCGGGTTGCAAACGCGCCAAGTCATTGGTGGTAGCTTCAAATCCATCAATCAGAATCAGAGGGTCGGCTTTGTAGCCGAATGTGGTTACACCCCGCACGAAAAATTGTGCATTGTCCTTACCCGGTTCTCCAGATGCCTGATACGAGATGATACCGGGTATTTTTCCTGCAAAGGCCGTTGTAAGATTACTACTTGATATCTTCAAATCCTTGGTATTGACAGTTTCGATTGAGGCTATCGCACTTGCTTTTTTCTGTGTCCCGAAAGCAACGACCACTACTTCTTCCATTTCTTGCGTCGCTTCCTTCATCGTAACCGAAATAACCCTTTGCTTCCCGACCGCCACTTCTTTGGTTTCATACCCGATATAAGAAAATCGTAATACACACGTATCGCTCGAAACCGTGAGTGCAAATTCCCCGTTAGCATCGCTTGTCGTTCCATTAGTCGTTCCACGCACGACTACCGATACCCCGGGAATTTCTTTGTTAAAATCATCCAATACCTTTCCGGTAATACGGATGCCCTGCGCATACATCATTCCCGTACCCGAAAAGATAAGGAACAACACAAACAAAATTGTTTTTAATCTTG
>JAISWY010000278.1 GCA_031270925.1 Candidatus Symbiothrix sp. | reverse complement strand
ATTTGCAGGGCGTTAAAAACGGATCGACTTTCAGGGCTTGCATTTTTTCTTTTTTGGTTTTCAGGTCGGCGTAATCTTCCAGAACGGAATAGAACAGTTTGTCGCTCAGTTCTTTGGGTAAGGCGGGGGCTTCGGAGGCCAAGGTGTCTAAAAGGATTTTTAAATCTATTTCCACTTGAAAATCGGGAAAATACGCCGTGATGTCGCAGAAACGGAATCCGTATAATTCCTGCGATTTGCGGATACGTTTCACTTCCAGCAGATCGCCATTGGCGATGAAATCCATTTCAGGGATTTTTTCAGCCCAATAGTAGTTGTTTTTTACAGCCATTAGCAAATCGCCGGACGACAATTCTTCCTCGCGCCAAAGAATCCGGTTGCGGACGCCGTTATTGAACAGGTTCGCCCGTTTGTTGGAACGCGAAATCACGATGGTTTCGTCTTGTCCATCGCGGATGTAACAGGTTTCCAAGGCTTCAATCAGGTTGTCGCCGCGGATAATTTGAATATCGGGAAATTTTTTCAACCGGATTTGCGGAAAAACACGCACATTATTGTTTTCGATGGCGCGACGTAAAAGCGTAGCGTTCATCAAAATGCCCGACTTTTCGGCTTGGCGAACAACTTGCGTAAGCGTTATGTCGCTCACATCCAATCCGAACGATTGTAAAACCGTTTTTTCCAAGGCGGGACTTTCGGTTTGTCCGACGGGTGGTAATTGCGCCGAATCGCCCAAAAGGATTATCCGGCAGGCTTCGCCGCTGTAAACGTATTGAATCAAATCGTTCAATAATCGCCCGCTACCGAAACTAGTCGATTCCAGCCCGTCGTTGGAAATCATTGAGGCTTCGTCCACAATAAATAAGGTGTGTTTATGCTGATTATAAGACAGTTCGTAGCCGTGCGATTCGTTGGAAAACGATTTTCGGCGATAGATTTTCTTATGAATCGTGTAGGCATTTTGTCCCGAATAGGCGGCGAAGACTTTGGCGGCGCGGCCGGTAGGCGCCAGAAGTACGGTGGGTTGTTTCAGTTCGGTTAAAGTCTTGACCAAGGCGCCGATGAGGGAGGATTTGCCGGTGCCGGCATAGCCTTTCAACAGAAATAGCGATTGGTTGTTTCGGTCGAAAAGGAAATCCGACAGGCGATTTAGGGCTTGCGATTGTTCTTCCGTTGGCGTGAAGGGGAAGTGTTTTTTGATTTGTTCGGAGAAGGATGGGTGCATCATGTAAGTTTTAAATTATCTGTATCTAATCCGCCCAAGAAGAGTCTGCCTTTTTCATCCCAATCTTCTATTTGGGCAAGTTCCGGTGCAAGTTCAAGATTTTCCATAAAAGTCGATGCTCGTTCTTTGCCTAAAACAGTGCTGATTAGCGAGATATTCGTGCGAAACAAATCGTCATCGTAAAAGTTGGATGGAACTTTTGTTTCTGCTTTTTTGAACTCGTTGTGCAAATCCTCGCCGCGTGATAATACTTTGTGCAGGTCGTGTAAGGTCATAAATGTTTCATTTCTTAAAAATATTGTCCCGCCGCATGGTGGTTGGTAATATGATGATGACGTTCGTAACAAAGATCTACATCGTCGGCATAAATGATTTTTCTTTTCATGGCCAAGCATCTGTGCGTTTATTCATTCGTTCCAAAAACGAATGGCGGTTGCTATTGCCCGCTCAAAATCCTTGTCAAATGTGGACGGCGTTCTATATATGCTTACCGGTTCATTGACAACGAGCAATAGCTCTTCCCGTTTTTTTTGAGAATATTGGTTATTCATCTGTTTTTTGATTTGATTTTGCAAAGGTAGCAATTTTTATTTTGATTATAAGTCAATTCGTATTATGATTTTACGCAAGTATCAAATTGCCGTCGGCGAGTATATCTAATTCTACAAAGTTGGGATTGCTTGCAGGAGTATCTTTCCACACAATTTCCATCCATGTTTCTACTCTTTTCTGTAATGTTTGATATTGATTTTCGCCATAATCTCCTGACTTTGACACGGGGCTGTCTCAAAAGTAATTTAGCCACGAATACACGAATTTACACGAAATTTATTTTAATGTAAATCAAACACATACGTTTTTTTAGCATTGTCTTTTTCGTATAAATTTGTGTAATTGGCTACGCCGAACGTTATTTCGTGGACTTTTGAGACAGCCTCTCATCACTCACCCTGGAAGCGCGTCATGTCGAGCGGAGCGAAGCGAAGTCGAGACATCTAATTTTAAATTCTCTGCCTTGAAAAGTCAATAGCGCCTCAAAAAAGATTTAGCCGTAAATCAATAAAAAATTTCAATCGTCAAATGAATTAATGAAAAAGTAAGCGCCCCGCTAATGAGAGGCGCTTACCTTTGTCCCTCGTTAATTTCAAATTTTATTCATTTAATATTTTTAATCCATGAAAAGAACAACATTTATTTTATTACTGCTGTTGTGCTGCTCTATTTCTCTTTTAGCGGCGGACCAAGTAGAAAAAGTGGTGGGAGTGATTACCACTAAAAATCAGGTCAATCGCTTTGGCCCTGACGGAAGCAACTTCTACGGCTTTCAATCGTATTTTCGAGGCCTGAATATCGACGCTTCCGGGTCGCAATTTGAAAATCTGGTGCTGAAAATGCGGGTTTACATCGACAACCTCGACAATCCGGGCGATATTTCTTTTATTCAGGATGCCGGATTCGCCATGATTGAATTGGCTAACGAGCAAACACCGGTCGATACTTACGTCCAGTGGGGAATAAAAACAATGCCAACTCCGCTACAACACGGATGGACAGATGTGTATCTACCACTGAGCACCGGCGACCGCAAACCGAATTTCGACCTGTCGAAGCCGATTAACTGGTTTCGCTTCGGTTTTGCGCGTATTCCCGGCGAACCCGATGCGCTGCAAATTCGCCTCAAAGACGTCGAACTGATCGACACTTCTATTTTGGTTGACCCGCCTGCCACAGGCGATCCGGATTACAACACCGATTATTTGGCGGCAACGATACCTTATACAATGGACAAACCGCTGGCGCTTAACACAACTTTTGCTGTCGGACAACAAATCAATCCGCCGGTTGACGTTTCTTCGCACAACAAACAGCAACTTTATTTGATGTTTGATGCCAACATTACCGAACAAACGCCCGGCGATATTTTCGTTTTGAGCCGCGTTGCGGGACAAATCGAACTTACCAGCACCACCGGCCCCGACCACAAAGAAATGCTTTGGGGCATCGGAAGCGTGGACTGGAAAGCCGGGCAACACACTTATGCTTTGCCGTTTTCTACCGCAGGCAACAGCGACGGATACCTCGAACTCGACCATATCAGTTTCATCCGTTTCTACGCCGTAAATGTGCCTGCCGACTACACCGGACGAATAAATTTGACGGTTTCAAACGTTAAAATTGTGGATTTTACCAATCAAACCAAACTGCCCGCTCTTTTCGGCAATAAAATGATGTTCCAGCAAAACAAACCGATTAAAATTTGGGGAACTGCCACCGAAGGAAAAGAAATCACAGTTGATTTATATAAAGGTGAAACCTTGCTTGACAGCAAAAATGTGACAACTCCCGCCTCAAAACTTTGGGAAGTAACTTTCGATGCACAAACCGCAAGTCTTGACAAATATCACTTCGACGTGAAGGAAGGCGAAAATGTAATACAAAGCGTGGAAGATATTTTGGTAGGCGAAGTATGGCTTTCGTCGGGACAATCCAATATGGCCTTGAACGTGGCAGGAACAATTGACGGACAAACACTCATGGCCAACGCCGACAACGATCGTATCCGCTTCTTCCTCGAACCTACCGCTAACACCGCGCCTTGGATCCCAAATACAGACATTCAGGGTGCGTATTGGGGAAGCGGAAACGACGGAATGCAAGTAGGAAAAGTTTCGGCAGTGGCTTATGCGATGGCTGTGAAATTACAACAGGAACTGAATATTCCGATTGGAATTATCAATTCGGCTGTCGGCGGTTCGGTGATTGAGGCATGGCTTCCGGCGCAAGATATTGACACCGACCCCGGATTAGTGCTTGATATGAAACGTTTGGGTTTGTATCTTGATGAAGAATTTTATCCCGACGGCACCAACCAGATGAGTTCTTTCTACAATCTGAAAATCAATCCGTTATTGGGATACGGCATTACCGGTATGATTTGGTATCAAGGCGAAAGCAACAGTCAACGCCCGCAACTGTATGCCCGGCAACTGGATTTGTTGAAAAAAGCTTACGAAAGAGTCTTTGGATTTACCGACAACGATATGCCGTTTATCTTCTCGCACGTTTGCCCCTGGATTCAAACGCTGGAAAATCCGCAATACTTGGCGCCTTTAGCCGAAGCCATGTACGACGCTTGGGCGATGAATCAAGACGATATGGCGATGTTACCGCTTTACGATACAGACATTACATACGTCGGTAACGTGGTTATACACCCGACCAACAAAACACCGGTCGGACGACGCTTTGCCACCGCCGCCTTGAATCTCGTTTACAACCCGTCGGGCGAATACACCGCGCCTGTTTTTGAAAGCTTTACCATTCAGGACGATACCATTATCGCGAAATTCGCTCACGTGGGCGACGGCTTGAAAACCGTGAACGGAATAGACGAAGTACGCGGTTTTGCTATTTGTGGCGAAGACAACATTTACATCGGAGCGAAAGCTAAAATCATATCTTCCGACGAAGTAGCCGTTTGGAACGAACGTTTGAAAGAGCCGAAACAGCTCACTTACGCTTGGGCGACTTTCAACGTAACTTCCAACCTGGCAAACTCGGTGGACATTTCGGCTGCTCCGTTCCGTAGCGACCGGACAACAACCGGCGTTAAATATTACAATCCGCAAGACTGGACGTATGCCGACGGCGATATTTGGGCGGTTAGCGCAGGCACAGGCGCCGACGAAAAAGTAGATTTCCTTCCCGCATGGGCAGCTACAAGCAATGCAGTATTGAGTTACGACGAGACACTGAAATCGGAAGGAAAAGCCTCGTTGAAAGTCGATTATACATTGAATGAAGCAGGAGTGGCAGGCGCAAGTCCCGTTCTCACGCACAAAACGGTTGTCGGCCAATTAGCCAACTTCAACACGATTTCCGTAGATGTTTTGAATCCCGACAATCGCCGCAAAGAAATCGGATTGCTGATTAAAAATGCTGCCGGCAACGTATATAAAGCCGTTTTCATAGGTTACGAAGGTTCGGAAGAACAGTTGGTAGCCGTTCCCGTCGGACAATCTTCGAAATTTAGAACGCTGACTTTCCAATTGAAAAACTTACTCAACGAAGCGGGCGAAGCGGTTGCCAATACCAATGAAGTATTAAACAATGTTAACAGCCTGCAATTTACCATCAGCGATAATGCCGCAGGAACCCTCTATTTCGATAATATCCACTTCGGAATGACATCGGAACGCATCATCACTTCCATTCAACCGGCTGCGGAAAAATCCGGCATCAATATTATTGTATCGAAAAACGGAATTAGCATCGCCGGAAGCGCCGGCGATTTGTTGCAAAAAGTAGAAGTTTTCGATATGCAGGGAAGAAAAACAAATTCCTTGTCCGGTATCAACAATTCCGAAATAGCATTTCATCCGGCCGGTAACGGAATATTGATTGTAAAAGTGCAAAGTGAAAAAGCGGTGCAAATGCAAAAAGTCATTCGCTATTAAACTTAATAAAATGATTTATAATAAAAATCGAACTTAATTCTTACACCTCTCTGCCAATTTTAAGGCGGAGGGGTTGTTTTCTTCAAACAAAAGCACTAATTTTGTCCGATTTTTAATCTTGAAAATAATACAATGACAATCATGAGAATTTATCAAAAGCTCCTTCCTTTCGTTATGTGCCTCCTGTTTTCGACGGCTTTCGCAGAGGAATTGCAATATGGGCTTAGATTTTATTCGTATGATTACGATCCGGAAATGCGGACAAGTCTGAATTTATCAAGCGATTATCTTTCGTTTCCACACGGATTTTCCATGCATTTCGACGCCAAATTTCACTTCAAGGAAAAGCACACCTACGGCTATGTTTTTCGAATCGTCGACAAGAAGCAACGCAGCATCAACCTGTTGCTGGGCGAAAAAAACATCTCATTCTCCTCGTCGATACAAAATGTGGTTTTTACCCGGTCGCTGCCGGAAATCAATATTCAACCCGAAAAATGGATTCCCATCCGCTTGGATGTGGATACGAAAAACGAAGAACTGACGATTTTTATCGGCGAAACTTCCCAAAAATGGCAACTGTCCGAACTTCACGATTTTACCAAAGCCAATATTGTATTCGGCAAAAACAACGCTTTTATCGATGTGCCGGCGATGACCGTCAAAGATGTATGGATAGACGACATGGATGCTAATAAACTGTACTACTGGAAATTATCGGAATACACCGCAAACGGCGTTTACGACGAATTGAAACACAAATTCGCCCAAGTGGAAAATCCCAACTGGATATTGGACCGGAATACGACATGGAAAAAAGAAATCACATTTACCACTGGAAAAAATCCCTATCTCACTTTCGATTCGCAGCAAAACTGCATTGCTGTGGCCGATCCGCATTTTTTCTTCCGGTACTCCCTGAGCGATAATCAACTCAAAAAACAGGAAGTGATTCGTTCTTTTCCCTATCCGTTTTTTGAAAATTCAATGATTTACAATTCGTTGGATAATAATTTCTATGCCTATAATTTGATAAGGGAAGAAAACGGGCGGGAATTAGCAAAATACGATTCCATTAAAGGCAGTTGGGATGAAACGACCGATCATTTTAATAAAACGGATTATTGGCATCACAATCGCTATTTATCGCACAAGCACAATCGGCTTTATCTTTTCGGCGGTTACGGGCAGCATAAATACAAAAAAGGCGCTTTCGTCTATGATATTTCCACGCAAAAATGGTTCAAGGAAGATTTGAAAGGCGATACCATCGAGCCGCGTTATTTGAGCGGTTTGGGTGTGATTGATGAGGATAACATGCTGCTGTTCGGTGGTTTCGGAAGTCCGACGGGTAATCAGGATTTGTTTCCGCGGAATTATTACGACGCTTATATCATCAACCTACCAACGATGCAATCGAAAAAGTTGTGGACATTGGACACGCCCGCCGAGAATTATGTCGTATCCAATTCGCTGGTGGTGGATACCGTGCATCATTGTTTTTACGCCCTGTGCTGGCCTTCTACCAAATACAATACTTCCGCCCGCCTGTATAAATTTTCGCTCGACCGGCCTGAATACGAAATTTTGGCCGATTCCATCACTTTCGGATTCAAAGACAACCGATCGTATGTCGATTTGTTTTTCGATTCGGCCGAAAACAAATTAATTGCAGTTACTTTTTCGCCGGTAGAAGAAGAAACGGCCTCTGTTTCTATTTATTCGCTGGTATTTCCGCCTTTGAAAAAATCGGATTTGCAGCAATTGGAAAACAGGCATACGGGAATTATTATCGCATCGGTCGTACTTGGTCTCATCCTGCTGTTGATCGCCTTTTTTCTTTTCTACCGGAAAAAGGGAATTTTTTTTATTATTACCGGTAAGAATAAAACGGGGCAACCCTCGTCCGGCGTCTCGGAACAACAACAGAACCCGATTGTCGGCATCAACACGGTCAAGCAATTGCAAAAACAGGCCATTTTATTATTCGGCGGATTCCAAGTAATTGATAAAGAGGGAAATGATGTAACCGTTGAATTTAAGCCTTTACTGAAAAGTTTGTTCCTGCTTATCTTTTTGAATACGATTAAAAACGGCAAAGGCATCTCGTCCGTGAAATTGAAAGAGATTCTCTGGTTCGATAAAACGGAAGAATCGGCCAACAACAATCGCGGCGTGGCCTTGAGTCAAATCCGCCGGATTCTGGAGCGGGTGGGCGAAGTGCAATTCAGCAAGCAAGGCCAGTATTGGATGGTCGAATTTGGCAACGACATCTATTGCGATTATT
>JAISWY010000228.1 GCA_031270925.1 Candidatus Symbiothrix sp. | reverse complement strand
CATGGCCGACGGACTTCCATGTCCGGTATAATTAAAGAGGAAACAACCCTCTTTCAAGGTGTTCATTAATTTTTTCTTGGCTTCGGGATAGGTTTTCTTCCCATTGGAAACAGCCGAAGGAAACGCATCCATATACGATTTTTCGACCATATATTGCGGATAATTGGTTTCTACGATGCGCGCCAAAGCGTTGGCTTGCTTGCCGAATCCGCAGAAACTATCGGTCGCACCGGTATCGTCGGCAGTGAAAATAACCATATTTTTCCACGACGAGCCGTTGGCATCGTCCATATAAGCGCTTACTTTGGACAAGGCATTGGCGGCCTGTTCGTAAGAACTGACCGGAAAACGGCCAATACCGATGTCTAAGACATCACGCGAAAGGGAAACTCCTTCGGAATCGTCTAAAAAGCCGAAATAGTCGTCGGTGCCGTAAGACGACCGCTCATCCAAGGATTCTTCAAACTGATAGGAAAGCAGGTAATTTTTCGGATCGATGTCGCGGTTGTTAAAATGCCCGTCGCCATAAAGCAACAGATATTTGGGTTTTTCGGAAGGCGATGTCGCGCGGTCGTAAAACATTTTCATGAAACGGCGGTAGGCGGTGCCATCGGACGTTCCCGACGAAAATTCGTTGTAAATCCATTCGGGACGAACCACGGTTACATGCAAACCCTGTTTTTCGCGATGCTTTTCGGCCAATTGTTCCGCCAAGGCGAAATAATTTTCGGGCGCGATGATAACCATTTCCGTTTGAGGCAATTGGTGCAAATTTTGATTGGCAACCGTTCCCATCACTTGCGGAGTTGGAAACGATTGCGACGGATCGACCATCACATATTCCGCTACTTTTCCATTGGATGCAGCGCCGAAACGCATCTGATCGCTTGTTATTTGCGCTTGAACCTGTTGGATATTTTGCACATCCGAAATATCCCAAATTTGCCGGTTGGCGGAAGCCTTGGAAATCACATATTCCAAGGCCTGACTTCGGCTGTTTTTATTGCGGAAAAAAGTATAACCCGTATTGTAAAATTGCAGTTTCCGCTTCATATTCAAGGTAAAATAGTTCAAATAAGCCACCGACGACTGGTTGACATTGTATTGAATCTTGACCGTGATATTTTCGGATTTCACACCCGTCCATGCCCGTGTATTGTCCGAAGCCTGCCCTTTTTGATAATTGGCCGAACCTGAAAGAATGGGTTCGATATTGGCCTTGATTATTTCCGTGCCGTCAATCGACAAGCTAACCGGTGTGGAAATGCGTGGCGCAGCGGCAAAAAACAGACGTACTTTGCCGGCGTCGTCGGTTATTCCCGGCACAGTGAACGTGAAATCGTGGGAAGAAGCAGCAACGAAGCTTTCGCCGAACAATTCGCGACCGGAATGGAGAATCGCCGTCAAATCTTTTTCGTAAACCAAGTAATCATCAAAAGTATCGACGGAAGCAACTGTCTCGAAATAAGACGATTGCAAGGCCATTTCTTTCGGCCCGCTTGCGTTTTCGGTAATAAAATATGAAGCGTAAAGCGAATAGAAATTATTTTGATGGACGAACAAATCTTTATTTGTATCGTAAGTCCATTTTGTCAGTCCGCGACCGTAAAAAAGCAAAAAATCGCCGGCATTGAAAACGCCGTCGGAGCCTTTATTCACATAAACCGGCACTTCGGGCAAATCGTCGATATACGGCTGGCGAAAATCCTGATCGAGAATCCAACCTCCATAGCCATAGAGTTTTATCTTGGCCGGATCGGAAAATCCCATGTCCTTGATTTGTTCGTAAGTGAGTTTATATACCGCATTTTCCGTTACTTTCAACTGCACCCATTTTCCTTCGGCCAACACCGATTTCGGCGCATAATCCGCTGCAAAACAGAACGCCGAAAACAGGAAGCTAAAAAGCAACATAGCTGTTTTTTTCATAAAATTTTTCCTTTCTGTCTGAAATATTTCGTCGCTGTTATAACGGAAAATGGCGGGGTTTATTGTCCCGGAATTTGCGAACGTCGAAAGAAGGGATTACCTTTGCGCCACAAAAGCAGTATTTGAACAAAATGAAATATTACAGCACTAACAAACAAACGCCGGTCGTGGATTTACAAACGGCCGTAGTAAAGGGTTTAGCCGCCGATAAAGGACTTTTCATGCCTGAAAACATTTGTCCTTTGCCGGCATCGTTTTTCGACAATATCGAAAACTTATCGTTTCACGAAATTGCCTGCGAAGTGGCTTCGGCTTTTTTCGGGGAAGATATTGAGAAGGAAATTTTGGTTTCGATTGTGAAAGAGACTTTGAATTTCGATACGCCGGTTGTTCCGGTTTCAAATTCGATATACGCTTTAGAATTGTTTCATGGCCCCACATTGGCGTTTAAAGACGTAGGCGCTCGATTTATGGCGCGGTTGTTGGGCTATTTTATCCGAAAACAAGGATTGACCGATGTAAATGTTCTGGTTGCCACTTCGGGCGATACGGGCAGCGCCGTGGCCAACGGATTTTTGGGCGTGGAAGGCATTCATGTCTATGTTTTGTATCCGAAAGGCAAAGTGAGCGCCATTCAGGAATGCCAGTTTACGACGCTGGGACAGAATATTACCGCTTTGGAAATCGACGGTACATTCGACGACTGTCAGGCTTTGGTCAAATCGGCGTTTATGGACGGAGAATTGAACGGGCGGATGAAACTGACTTCGGCCAATTCGATTAATGTAGCGCGATTTTTACCGCAATCGTTCTACTATTTCCATGCTTATGCGCAATTGAAGCGCATCGAAAAAAAATCGCAATTGGTGTTTTGCGTTCCGAGCGGCAATTTCGGCAATCTTACCGCCGGATTGATCGCGCAACAGATGGGTTTGCCGGTCAAGCGGTTTATCGCGGCCAACAACAAAAACGATATTTTCCTGCAATATTTGCTGACGGGATTTTATAAGCCTCAACCGTCGATTCAAACTTTGGCGAATGCGATGGATGTGGGCGACCCCAGTAATTTTGTGCGGATTTTGGATTTGTATCATCACAACCATGAAATCATTACACAAATTATTTCCGGATTTAGTTGTGATGATGAAGCTATTCGCAATACCGTAAAATCCTGCTATGAATCAACCGGTTATATCTTGGATCCGCATGGCGCTTGCGGATATTTGGCTTTGTTGGAAAAATTGCAACCCAACGAAACCGGTGTCTTTTTGGAAACGGCACATCCGGCGAAATTTAAGGACACGATTGATGCGATTTTACAACAGAGCATTGAAATTCCGGCTAAACTACAAACTTTTATGCGCGGAACAAAACAAAGTCTTGAGTTGGGGAAAGATTTTGATGGATTTAAGTGGTTTTTATTGGGAGAGATTTGAATTTTGCTTTGTCGGGGTGAGACGATTCGAACGTCCGACCACACGCCCCCACCGAAACTCTTTTTTATATCTGTTCGGGAAAGGCGGTTTTAATATCTCGTCACTCGAAGAAGAAACCGTTAAACGC
>JAISWY010000214.1 GCA_031270925.1 Candidatus Symbiothrix sp. | reverse complement strand
TGCTTTTTGTATTGTTCCAATGTGGCGGTTGCCAATGTAAGGCCTTTATCCCACGCAACTTCCGAAGGCGTGGCTTCGGCATTGATGGAATACAGGTTTCGGCCCGTAGGCACGGCATTCGGATTGGCAACGGCGTCGCCACCCGAAGAAGGAGCGATGTATCCGCCGGACAAAGCATTTAGCAGGGATTGAAATTCCTGTTCGGGACTTTCTTCCAAAGCTTTTTGGTATGTTGTAATATTACGGATGGTACGTTCTATTTCGACGATAGCCCTCGCGCAGTTTTTCTGTTCCGGCGTATATTCGGGTTTGGCTTGTTTGTGCGATTGTAGGGGTGTTGCATGTAACGCTCCTGTGGTTGCCGCATCCGGTTTTTTGCCGATTTTCGGTATCCACGCCGGATGACCGCCGCCTTGTTTAGACGGGGTGCGCCCTGTCTCTACGTTGGAGGGCATCGTCCGGCGGGGAGGTGCAAGGATTTTTTTTGCTTCTTCCAAATCTTTTGGAGTGATACGGGCAATAGCGCAAATCAATTCATCGTTTACCTGCTTTCCATTGATGATTTGATTAACCAAGAACTGCGCCGGTTCCAAATATTTTTGCGTGAATTGGGCCTTGGTTGTCGAGGCCTTGCATGCATCATCCCGACCGTTCATCCGGTCTAAATTGGCAAGACTGTATGCAATTGGGTCGGCGCACATTGCCAAAACGGTCGAACGAATTTTCTCCTTGCTGTAAGGAACTCCGGAAATATATAAATGCCCCGTCATCTTTTCGTTGGCGATTTCTTCGGCGAAGTTTTCGATTCGTTCGATTTCCTCTTCCGAATAAACATTTGTTAATATGCTGTCTAATTTCAAATCGCGGTGCAAGCCCATTCGGATGGCGAGTTTTTTCACTTCCAAAGAGGCTTTTATCTGCGCTTTTCCTTCCGATTTATAATAATATTGGACTTTATTCTGCAATTCCCTGAACTGCGAACGCATTTCGGTTTCCATAAAAGCAGGCGTGAGATAAGAGACAGTTGTGGCATACGAACGGCGTTTTGCCATCATGCTTTCGCCTATATTTCCGATCGTATAATAATAAAAATGTGGAATATTGCCGACCAAACGGTCAGACCAATCATGATTGCTTAATGCGACTTGCTTTTGCGGCGTAAATTCCAAACTTCCGTGCGTGCCGAAATGCAACATTGCATCGGCTTTGAAAGCATATTGCGACCAAAGGTAGGAGGCTATGTAGGTGTGAGGCGGAGCGGATTTTGTCCCATGAACAATGGCGAAGGCATCGCTACCCAAGCCCGCCATCGGTTGCGGAAGCAAGACGATATTCCCAAACCGAATACGCGCTATGGCAAGATACGATTTGTCGTTTTGCTGCACGGCCATATATTGTCCGGGCGCTTCGCCGTAAGTATCGGTTACACTGTCATAAAGGTCTTTGGGCAGAGATTGCGAAATCCACGATTCGTATTCGCTTTTTTCGACGAGGGCAGGACGTCCGTTTTTCAGGAAATTGTCGAAAGCACCTTCTGCATACGTGCTTAACACGGCGCCTTGCGTCATCAGCATTTTTTCAAAATCGTTTATATTGTCGGGAAGATTATCGACCTTGTATCCTTCGGCTTTCAGGCGTTTGAGGAAATGGTAAAGCGAAGGCACGGTTTCAAGTCCTTGTGCGGTTAAAGTAGATTGTCCGGCGCCTTTGAAGTAGTAGATGGCGAGTTTTTTGTTTGCATTACTTTTATGTTTCAGCTTGATAAAATTAGTTACAATTTGCGTGAAATTCTTCAAGCGTTCGGGAATGGCTTTGAACAGATACAAACCATCTTGGTCCATTTCCTGCGCGTTAAGCACATAAGGATAAATAGCTCCGTCCAATTCGGGCATAACGATACTTTGCGAAAAGAATCCGCCGAACATGCCCATTGGGTCTGCCTGCCATTCTCCCGGCGTTTGCAATAGGGAAAGCGGCGCGAACAGTGGGATATTGCGCTGTTTCAGCCAATCGACGATGGCATCGTTTTGTCCCATAGCCAATCGTCCGTGAGCAAAATAAATGACTGCATCGGGGCGGATTTCGCGGAGGAAATCCAAGCGTTTCATAAAAGAAGAAACGGGATAAACATTCATTTCTGCGTCTTGCAAAGATACAATCAGGCTGTCGATATTGGCGCGATTGCCGCTGAATGGGTCGTTTAATCCGCCGACAATGGCTATTTTGGGTGCATTTTCCGTATAAAAATGATTGTTTTTCAAGTAGTTTTCATACGCATCAACTTTATCGAACCAAATATTTTCATCCAAGTGGTACAACACGTCGGAAGCGGTTTCAAGCACCGTATCGGGTGGATTGACAAAAAATGTTTTCCGGTCAATGTCTCGGCGAATATATCGTGCGAGGCTTTGGTAATTCTTTTTATTGCCGCTGTTGAGATAATCTTCTATCGTTTTACGTTGTACGCTGTCGAGGTTGCAGATATTATTTTCGGGATTAGTAGCTCCGTGTATAAGAACAGGCAGGCCTTTATCGGCAATACCTTGTATTTGCATCCTTTGCTCGGTGATAATATTCATTCCCATACCGAAGCCGAGTACAAAATCGTA
>JAISWY010000197.1 GCA_031270925.1 Candidatus Symbiothrix sp. | reverse complement strand
ATAGAGTTTTACGGCGGCGTTGGCGCCCATACTCACATGGTCTTCCTGACCGTTAGAAGACACTATCGAATCGCTTGATGCGGCGTAACAATACATTTTATTCTGACTGACCATCGAAGCGGCGGCGTATTGCGGAATCATAAATCCCGAATTGACGCCCGGATTGGCCACCAGAAATTCGGGCAAACCGCGCAAGCCCATAATCAACTGAGCCACACGCCGTTCCGAAATATTGCCGAGTTCGGCCAAGGCATTCGCCAAGAAATCGAAAGCAATCGCCAGCGGTTGGCCGTGGAAATTCCCGCCCGAAATAATCCGGTCTTCATCGGGAAAGATAGTGGGATTGTCGGTTACGGAATTGATTTCGGTCAGCAAAACTTGCGACACATAACGGATGGCGTCTTTCGTAGCGCCATGCACCTGCGGGATGCAACGAAACGAATACGGGTCTTGAATATGCTGCTTCGGACGATTAATCAACTCGCTGCCTTCCAACAATTTACGGATACAACGGCCGGTTTCGATTTGTCCTTCGTGCGGCCTCATCTGTTGGATACAATCCAAAAACGGGTCAATCAAACCGTCGAAAGCTTCCAAGGACAAAGCGGCGATTAAATCGGCTTTTTTGGCAAATTCCATCGCTTTCAAAAGGGCGTAAACGCCGTTGGCGCTCATAAATTGCGTGCCATTGAGCAGCGCCAAACCTTCCTTGCTCATCAACTTGACCGGTTTCCATCCAAATTCTTGCAAAACGCTCATCGCCTCGCGCTTCTTGCCTTGGTAATACACATCGCCGGCGCCTATCAACGGAAGGAAAAGATTGGCCAAAGGCGCCAAATCGCCCGAAGCGCCCAAGGAGCCACGGTCGTAAACGATCGGCATCACGTCATTATTGTACAAATCCAGAATCCGTTGAACGGTAATCACTTGCACGCCGCTATATCCCAGCGATAATGCGTGCGCCTTCAACAGCATCATCAATTTAATGATGACAGGCGGAATTTCTTCACCCACGCTGCAAGCATGCGATTTGACAAGGTTTTCCTGCAATTTGCTCAATTCGTCGGAAGAAATCGACTTGTTGCAAAGCGAGCCGAAACCGGTAGTGATGCCGTACATCGGCGTTTCGGACGATTCGATTTTCCGGTCTAAATAATCACGGCATTTCTGAATCCGTTCGGCGGCTTCGGGTGCTAAATTTAATTTCAAGTTTTCATTGATGATTTTCTCAATGACTTCAAAAGTCAATGCACTGCTGCCGACTTGATACACATTTTTCATGGCGAAACTCTTTTAATTTTCAGTTTGCAAAGATAATATTTTCGACGGAATTTCCTTGGACGATTTCAATCCAAGCTGTTTCATTTTAATGGCTTGATCGACCAGATTCCCATTCCCAACACTCAATTGATTGAGCGCCGCGTGGTAGGATTGTTGTGTTTTGTCGATGGATTTGCCCAAATCGTCTAAGGTAAGGGTAAAGGCGACGAATTTTTCGTACATCAATTCGCCGGTTATCAGGCCGGAGAAAAGAAAAAGGATATTCACTGCAAATCAAATCTTTTCCCGTAACTGTTTCCAAACCGAATCAGGCAAAACCGGCCGGCATTCAACCGTTTTTTCGCTCATCAAATCCACAATCTTTTGCGCCCGCGCTTCCGTATCGGGGTGCGTGCTGATAATTGTTAGGTTTTTCAACCAATCGTCTTCTTCCGTCGAAAGGCGGTACATGAAATCGGCCATACCCGACAGATCGATTTCGCTTGTTTGCAAATAATCAACACCTGTTTCGTCGGCTTCGGCTTCCATTTTCCGGTCGTAAGCGGTGGAAGTGAGGATTTTTAAAGTTTCCGTTCCGCCCGAACCCGAATTGAGCATTGTCGCCAAAGCCGTAAAACCGATTTCTTTTCCCAATTTCTTCATGATGTGGTTTTTCTCGATGTGGGCGATTTCGTGCGCCATCACACCGGCGAGTTCTTCGGGCGATTGGCAAAACAAAACCAAATCAGACAACACGACAATATGATGGTCGGGTAAGGCAAAGGCGTTTACTTCGCTGCTCCGCATCAAATGCAACTTGATGCTTTCGGGATCGATTCCGTTCGGCTCGCATATCCGTTTTTTGATTTCCAGCAAGGGATTGACCAAGGTTGTATCTGTGATTTCCTCGTTTGTCCGATGAATCATATCAATATAAAAATCGCCCAGTTTTTTTTCCAATTGCGACGTTTTTTCTTTTACCTTGAACAAATCGACCCAATGGATACGGCTCAATCCCAGCCAAATGCCAAGGAAAACCAAGATAAAAGCTAAAAATTGAATAGCTATATTTCTCATAACTTATTTATTTTCAGATTTATATATTAATTCTGTCATTGGGCCAAACAGCCAAAAACGAACGTCGGCTTTTTTCCGCACTTGTACTGCTGCGTAAACCGATGAAACAAATTCCAGAATGTTAAATGCCACAATCGTAATAATATAGGCCACATAATAATCGCTTATTTGCGCTTGGCCGATAATAACGGCAATCGTCCACGACACGCCCACTGCATTAATCGGCACCACGCACAATTGCGATAGCATCGATTGCAAACTGTGGAAGCGCACAAAATACGAGGCCTTTTTCCGGTTCGCCAAATAGAAAAAAACCGAGCCGATTACGTTGATAATCGGCATCGGGAGGCCTACAATCACAATCAAAGTTGTCATCAAATAGGCAAACGAAGCTTGTTCGGCTTCTTCTTCGTAAATATACGGTTTTTGAGCTGTTTCGTCCATATTTAATATTTAAAGAAATTCCAAATCCAATTGCCCAAAACGAGCGCAATGGCTGGAATATAAACGTATTTCCTTTTGAATAATTGTTCCGTTTTTTGATAGATACGGGAAAAATTATCTTTTCCGCAAATCCAATCCATTACAATCCAAAGCGGAACGACGATCATCAATCCGGCAATCAAAAATCCAAACGGATTAAACAGCCATGCTTGAACAAAATCGCCGTGCAAAATCGCCATAACCGAACGGGTAGAACCGCAAGAGGGACAAGGTAGGTTTGTAATCTTATGAAACAAACAACTAATGTGCATATCCGAATGAAAGCAAATATGCCATAGAAGCCAAACATACCCTGCCACGCAAATGACAAAAAGACAATTATATAATCTCTTTC
>JAISWY010000196.1 GCA_031270925.1 Candidatus Symbiothrix sp. | reverse complement strand
TCTTTCGCTCTCGTTAATAGCACCTCAAAAAAAGAATTAACCTTTATTAAAGCCAATTTTTTATCTCGCATTTTATTCCTAAATTTGCACCCCCAATTTCAGGAATAAACAATGATTTATCCCAACAATTTCGAACAGAAAATCGGTTTCGACAAAATCCGCCAACTGATTTCCAACCGTTGCCTGTCGCCCTTGGGAGAAGAAAAAGCAGTCGAAATGGCTTTCTCTTCCCAATACGACCGGATTAAAACGCAATTGTATCAAACGCACGAATTTACCCGGATTATTCAGGGAGAAGATAATTTCCCTGCCGATTATTTTTTCGATGTACGCGATTCGTTGAAAAAAATCCGCGTGGAAGGAACGTATCTGATTGAAAAGGAAGTCTTTGATATTCGGCGCTCATTGGAAACGATTAATGAAATCCTGCGTTTTTTCAAATCCCGTCATTCCACACACGATGCGGAACCATATCCTTATCTTCAACAATTAGCCGCCGAAGTCGCCACATTCCCGCAATTGACCAAGCAAATCGATGCTATTCTCGATAAATTCGGCCACATCAAAGACACGGCTTCACCCGAATTGGGCAACATTCGCCGTCAATTAACGCAAACAGTCAATAGCATTTCCAAAACGTTGAACGGCATTTTACGCTCGGCGCAATCGGAAGGACTGGTCGAAAAAGATGTAACGCCTACCATGCGCGACGGTCGTCTGGTTATCCCGATTTCTCCGGCTTTCAAACGAAAACTGAAAGGAATCGTCCACGACGAATCGTCCACCGGCAAAACGGTTTTCATCGAACCGGCCGAAGTGGTGGAAGCCAACAACAAAATTCGTGAACTCGAAAACGAGGAAAAACGCGAAATCATACGGATTCTTACGGTTTTTACCAACCAAATCCGTCCCGAAATTCCTGAAATTCTTCATTCTTACCAATTTTTAGCCAATATCGATTTTATTCGCGCCAAAGCCTTGTTTGCTATGGAAATCGAAGCGATTCTTCCCGTCATCGAAAACAAGCAGCAGATTGATTGGATTCGCGCCATCCATCCCTTACTTTATCTTTCGCATAAAAAACAACATAAGCCGGTAATCCCATTGGATTTGGATTTAACCCCCCAAGCCCCTAAAGGGGATGTTGGAGCAACAACCAACAACACACTGCGGCCAAAATCCCCTTCTGGGGATTTTGGGGTAATTCTCATTGTTTCCGGCCCCAACGCCGGCGGCAAATCCGTCCTTTTAAAAACCGCCGGCTTACTGCAATACATGCTGCAATGCGGCTTGCTAATCCCGCTCGGCGAACGATCGACAACCGGTGTTTTCAAGGATATTTTCCTCGACATCGGCGACGAGCAATCCATCGAAAACGATTTATCGACTTACAGTTCGCACCTGACCAACATGAAATTCATGGTCAAAAACGCCAATCCGCAATCGTTGATTCTTATTGACGAATTTGGAGGCGGCAGCGAACCGCAAATCGGAGGAGCCATCGCCGAAGCCCTGCTGCATCGTTTCAACGACAAAGGCTGCTTCGGAATAATCACAACGCATTATCAAAATCTAAAAACTTTTGCGGACGACCACGAAGGCGTTATCAATGGCGCCATGCTATACGACCGGCATGAAATGCAACCGCTTTTCAAATTATCCATCGGCAATCCCGGCTCGTCATTCGCCATCGAAATCGCACGAAAAATCGGCTTGCCGGAAGACGTCATCGCCGAAGCTTCCGAAAAAGTTGGCCGCGACTATATTAATATGGACAAATATTTACAGGATATTGTCCGCGACAAACGCTATTGGGAATCGAAGCGCCAAAATATCCGCCAACAGGAAAAGCGCTTGGAAGAACTGACCGCCCGTTATGAAGGTAAACTCGAAAAAACGGAAAGTCAGCGCAAGGAAATCATGGCGCAAGCCAAAGCCGAAGCCGAACGCTTGCTTGCCGATGCCAATGCAAAAATCGAAAAAACCATCCGCGAAATCAAGGAAGCGCAAGCCGAAAAAGAACAAACCAAAGAAGTTCGCAAGGATTTGGATGATTTTAAACAAACATTGATAAACCGCGTCATGACAGGCTCGACCCGCCACCCCAAGAAAAGCGTTAATAAGCATCTGGGGATTGCTGGTCAAGCCCGCAATGACGAGATAGCCATCGGCGATTCGGTACGCATCAAAAACCAACAAGCGATTGGTACCGTATTGGAAATCAAAGATAAAAATACAACAATCGCCTTCGGAACATTAAAAACCTCTATAAAGCTCGACCAACTCGAAAAAGTAAGCCACAACCAAATCCGCAAAACCGAAAACCACACCACAACCCCTATTTCCAACATTGCCGACACGATGAATGAAAAAAAGCTACACTTCAAACCCGAAATCGACCTGCGCGGAATGCGCGGCGACGAAGCCTTGCAAGCTGTAATCTATTATATCGACGACGCCATTCAATGCAACGTCGGCCGCATCCGCATCCTCCACGGAACCGGTACCGGCGCCCTGCGGCAAATCGTCCGCGAATATTTAAAAACCGTATCCGGCGTGAAACAGTTCAAGGACGAACACGTTCAATTGGGCGGCGCGGGAATCACAGTTGTAGAATTAGAATAATATGGACTTTCAATTACAATACAACGATCCTAAATCCAACGCGAGAGCAGGATTGATTATCACCGACCACGGCCCAATCGAAACGCCGATTTTCATGCCCGTTGGTACACAGGGAACGGTTAAAGCCGTGCATTTCAACGAATTAAAAAACGACATCTGCGCAGAAATCATTTTGGGAAACACCTATCATCTCTACCTGCGCCCTGGAATCGAAATCTTGGAAAAAGCCGGTGGGCTGCACCGTTTCAATTCATGGGACAAGCCGATTCTGACCGACAGTGGCGGTTTCCAAGTCTTCTCCCTCGCACACAACCGCAAACTGCGGGAAGAAGGCGCCGAATTTCGTTCCCACATCGACGGCTCCAAGCACCTCTTCACTCCCGAACGAGTGATGGACATCGAACGCAGCATCGGCGCCGACATCGTGATGGCTTTCGACGAATGTACGCCCGGCAATGCCGATTACACATACGCCAAACGCTCCCTAGACCTGACCGAACGCTGGCTCGACCGCTGCTGGAAACGCTTCCACGAAACCGACAGCAAATACAACTACTCGCAATGCCTTTTCCCAATCGTACAAGGCTGCGTTTACACCGATTTACGCCAACGCGCCGCCGAAAACGTAGCCCGAAAAGGCGCCGACGGCAATGCAATTGGCGGTTTGGCCGTAGGCGAACCTGCCGAAAAAATGTACGAAATGATAGAAGTCGTCAATGAAATCCTCCCCAAAGATAAACCGCGCTACCTGATGGGCGTAGGCACACCCGCCAATCTGCTCGAAGCCATCGAACGCGGCGTAGATATGTTCGACTGCATCATGCCCACCCGCAACGGTCGCAATGGCCAAGTATTTACCAAAGAAGGCATTATGAATATGCGTAACAAACGTTGGGAAGCCGATTTCTCACCCATCGAAGCCGACGGCGCATCTGCCATCGATACGATTCACACGAAAGCTTACTTGCACCATTTATTTAAAGTGGACGAAATTTTAGCCTTGCAAATAGCCTCGATTCACAATTTGGCGTTTTATTTGTGGTTGGTAAAAGAAGCGCGGAAACACATTATCGCCGGCGATTTTATTGCTTGGAAAGCGGCTATTCTACCCCATGTGCAATACCGGATTTCCTAAGGCTGCATCATTTGAATAGCCAACGGCAAAATCTTTAGCTTGCAAGGCTCCATCGCATGAACTTCGATCCCATCGGACTCAAACGGCAGATAATCAGCAGATTGCAATTCAATTTCCGAACTGTGGATGGTTTTAATAATGGCTCAGTTGCAAACCCCTGTGTTAAGTAGAAGCGACAGACCGCAGGTCTGAATGTTAATAACCCCCAATGAAGCGAAGCGATTGGGGGATAGAGAAATAACCACTCTCCCCCTCAACCCCG
>JAISWY010000122.1 GCA_031270925.1 Candidatus Symbiothrix sp. | reverse complement strand
CCGGAAACAGCGACTAATCAGGAAAAAGAACAACAAACTGTGGAATTGGAACAGGTTATGAACAACGGTATGCAATTCCTTGCCGGGCTGTTCAAAATGTCCACTGGAAAAGACCTCGGTCTTGGAAATCAGAAAATCGAAATCGACAAAGAAACCGGCGAAGTTGTGATGCGATTCAAACTCGGATAAATTTGTAATGATTAATTCGTGCATTCGTGGCATTTTCGCTTGCCACGAATGCACGAATAACTTATTTTAATATAAATTAGTTAAGTGATATGTAAAAAATAAGATGGACAATTAAGCCGAGCGGTCGCTACGCTCCCTTGGTCGACATGACGCGCTTCCCTCATCACTCTCCATGGAAGCGCGTCATGTCGAGCGGAGCGAAGCGAAGTCGAGACATCTGATTTACAACATTATTATCCCTGTACTTACAACAATAGCACCTCAAAAAAAGATTTAGTCCTGTATTTTTAAATTTTTATTTGAAAATTAAATTTATTAATAAATTTATTTATATCTTTGCAAAATCAAATAGAATACGAAGAGAATATGGATCAAAAAGAATCGCCATTTGTGATAGAAAATTTAGAAGAAGACACCGGTTTTTTAGTCTTGCAAATATCGGCATTGTGGGAAGAATATCACGAGAGAGTCCTGAAAAAGTATTACAATCTTTCTCACATGCAGTATGCAGTACTGGCAAGTATTTATTGGCTCGTTTTGCACAGCGGCAAGGAAGTAACACAAATTATACTTGCCCGGCACACGAAAATCGCGCCGATGACAATTTCGCAAATTCTTAAAAGACTGGAAGCCAAAGGGTACATTTATCGGAACTGCCATTCGACGGATATTCGGGCAAAATCGCTGCACTTGACCGAAGAAGGAAGAGTATTGATGAATAAAGCAGTAGCGACCATCATACAAATCGACAAGAAATTTTTCAAGGTTTTAGGCAAAAACGTTACTCGCTTTAATCAGTATATACTTGAACTGCTTAAAGCCAACGAATAAAAACAATCAATTGAAAGACAGTATTTTAGAAGGTTTACGAGCCGGTTTGGTTTGTAAACTTTCATTAATAGTATATTTTTTTTAAAAAATGCTCAATTTTATTTGTAAAATATTTTACAATCTCAAATATAATGCTTATCTTTGCACCGATTATTAATGAACAGAAAAAAAATGGAGCTGATAGAGATTATTTTATAAAAATTTACTTTCTTCATACTCTAATTGATTTGTCGCTTTATCGCTCCATTTTTATTTTCAGACTACCGTTAATTAAACACTACAGTTTTATTTTGATAAGTCAGCACTTTTCGTTGAATATGTTTTTCGACAGCGCGCGACAAAACGATTTTTTCCAAATCGCGGCCTTTTCGAACTAATGTTTCCACATTGTCTTTGTGAGAAATGCGCACAATGTCCTGTTCGATAATTGGGCCGGCATCCAATTCGGTTGTAACATAATGGCTCGTTGCACCGATTAGTTTTACTCCGCGTTCAAAAGCGGCATGATAAGGTTTCGCTCCCACAAAAGCCGGCAAAAACGAATGATGGATATTGATGATTTTATTTGGATAACGGTTAATCATATCTTCCGAAATCACTTGCATATAACGCGCCAACACGATGAAATCGATCTTTTTTTCGAATAACAGCGCTATTTCGGCAGCTTCTTGTTCGGCTTTGTTTTCTTTCGTTACCGGAAAAACGTGAAACGGAATATCGAAGCGTTTTCCCACTTCTTTCAAATCGTTGTGATTGCTGATAATCAATGGAATTTCGACATTCCACTCGCCGGCCGTGTATTTCGCCAACAAATCATAAATACAATGCGACATCTTCGATACGAAAATCGCCATCTTCGGACGATAATCATTGAAATACAAACGGAAGGTAATTTGGTATTTCGCGGCATACAAGATTGCGAAATATTCCTTGATTTTATCGGAAGGAATCACAAATTCGGTCAAATCCCATTCGACCCGCATAAAGAAAATACCTTGATCGACATCGGTGTGCTGATCAAGGTAAATAATATTTCCGCCGTTGGAATGGATAAATTCCGTGATGGTTGCTATCAAACCGGGCTGGTCGGGTGAGTGCATCAAAAGGATGGCTGTTTGTTTCATCTTTTCTTGGGATCTTTGAAACAAAGAGCGAAAAGTACGGCGATGCATAAGGCATAAGCCGCAAAAATGTACCATGTCATCGGCCAATTCGATATTTCGGCATTTGTTACATAATGGTTTACAATGGCGCCCGCGGCATACGAACCGATGATGGCTCCAACGCCGTTGGTCATCAACATAAACAAGCCTTGTGCGCTCGCGCGGATTTTCGAGTCGGTCGTTTGTTCAACATACAACGAACCGGAGATATTGAAAAAGTCGAATGCCATTCCGTAAACAATCATCGAAAGAATGAGTAGAGGCAAACCGCTTCCCGGATTTCCCAAACCGAATAATCCGAAGCGAAGCACCCATGCCAACATACTCATCAACATTACTTTTTTAATACCGAAGCGTTTCAAAAAGAATGGAATTGTAAGTATGAAAAGTGTTTCCGAAATCTGAGAAACCGAAAGCAGAATAACCGAATGTTTCACGCCGAACGATTCGGCATATTCGGGAATCGAAGCGAAACTGCTCAAAAACAAATCGCCGAATCCGTTGGTAATTTGCAAGGCGGCCCCCAACAGCATCGAAAAAAGGAAGAAAATCATCATTTGCTTTTCCTTGAATAAGGTAAACGCACGCAATCCCAATACATCGATTAACGATTTGCTTTCGGGTTGTTTGTTGATTTCGCAAGGTGGAAGGAAAAATGAGTACGCACCCAAAATTAGCGATGAAATGGCCGAAACATACAATTGTACTTCCGAATATTTGAAACCGGTAAGATCGACTGTCCACATGGCGCAGATAAAACCAATGGTTCCCCATACGCGAATCGGCGGGAAATCTTTCACTACATCCATTTTTTCCTTGGCGAGGGCGTTATAAGCTACCGTGTAACTCAAAGCTAAAGTCGGCATATATACCATTACGCTCAGCAACATCAAAATATACAGCGGAACGTAAGTTGTTTGAAACGATGCGGCAAATAAAAACACGGCTCCCAAGAGATGACAAATACCGTAGAGTTTTTGCGCGGGTACCCAACGGTCGGCGATAATGCCCACCAAAGCGGGCATGACCAGCGAGGCGATGCCCATGATAGCGAAAAAGCTGCCGATTTGTATGCCGTCGAAGTGCAGAATGTTGCCGGCGTAGCTGCCGAAAGAAATCAACCAAGCCCCCCAAATGAAAAATTGGAGGAAATTCATGATGATTAGTCGTAGTTTAATGCTCATTGTTTTTTGTTTTTAGAATTTTAAGGGCTTTAAAGTCCTTAAAGTTTACTTATTGACTTGATATTTGGTGTTGCCTGTTTTAAAAAAATCTACAATTTGCTTGGCGGCGGCGATGCCGGCATTATTATTAGCTTCAGCCGTTTGAGCGCCCATCTTTTTCGGCGTAGAAAAATAGCGATTTGGGAATTTTTCTGCCATTTCATCGTGATTTTTCGGCATAATATCCGTTAAATATTTGAAATCGGCGCGTTCTTCCATCAATTTAACCAACTCGGCTTCGTTGATGACTTCTTTTCTGGCCGTATTGATTAAAACGGCTTTTTTCGGCATTTTGCTCAATAAAGCATAATTGATCGAAGTTTTGGTTTCGTCCGTAGCCGGGATATGCAAAGACACATATTGGCAAATTTGGTACAATTCATCGGCAGATTTTACTGCTTTCACTCCTTCTTTTTCGATGGCTTCGGCAGGACAAAACGGGTCGAAAGCATAGATTTCCATTCCGAAGCCTTTGGCGATGCGGGCAACGTT